>JAZUED010000074.1:0-9962 GCA_045640005.1 Candidatus Fimousia sp. | reverse complement strand
GAAAAAACTCTGGCCTTTGGCGAGACCAGAGTTTTGAATTACATCCTTTGGCGAGGATCATAATAATTTTGGAACAATATAATTTTAGTGATGAAGAGACAAGAGAATTTGGCGATGATCTTGTATCTTCCTGGGTCCATAAGGGAGTCTAAATAATCTCACGTATTTAGACTTGTTTTGTGGCCCTCTAAAATTATATGTTATTTTCAGAATACCTTATATGGTAATGAATTACAAGAGCTTTGTAAAAATTTATGGTGTTTTTACAAAATATTATTATGTTCTCGTTGCATTATTATCACTTTTTTATTAATTTTTATGCGTTATAGGAGGTCATTTTAGTATGAACAAACACAGATATTTAAGCAAACCACACGAAAAACAGGAACCGGAAATCACCTACAGACCATTCGAAAAGCATGTTCAGGACATTTGCTTAAGCGATGCTACTACCATGTACTTAAAGGATATCCGCAGCTTTGATCTTTTAAGTCAGGAAGAAGAAATCCGTTTAGCAAAGATCGTTCAGAATGAAGAATTACCTGAAGCAGAACGTGATGCAGCGAAAAAGAAGCTTGCTGAGGCTAACCTTAGATTAGTTGTAAGTGTTGCAAAGAAATATACTGCCAAAACCTTAGATCTTATCGATCTCATTGGAGCCGGTAACGAAGGCTTACTTGTTGCAATTGATAAGTTTAATCCAGATCTTGGAAATAAATTATCCACATACGCAACATTCTGGATCAAGAATGCGATTCTTCGTGCAATCTACGATAGTGACAGTACCGTAAGACTTCCAGTATACCTTTACGAGCAGAAAGCTGCCATTACAAAAGCAGCAAAAGCATTAGAAGTAGAACTTGGACGCTTTCCAACCATGGGAGAAATTGCCAAAGCAGTCGGCAAAGACGAACAAGATATCATCGACCTTTTCGAAGCATTTAACAACATCAATGTTGTCCCATTCGAAACACCAATCGGTGGCGATGACAAGTCTAATGACACCACATTAGGAGATCTCATCGCAGATAAATTTGCGGTAGATCCTGAATATGCGGCAACACAGATGGATATGCAGTCTGAAGTACGTAATGTCATGAAAAAGGTCTTAAACGATAAAGAATATGACGTTCTCTCCAGACGTTATGGGATTTTTTCTACACCCCAGACCCTTCAGGAAATCGCTAGTGACTATCATATCACCAGAGAACGCGTAAGACAGATCCAGATGGCAGCACAGAAGAAGCTTTCCAACAGCGCAGATGCAAAAACCTTACGTACATTACTTTAATTAATACTTGACACCTCATGTGGCACAGATAACTATGAATCTGTGCCACATTTTTTGGCCAATTATGCTAAAATATAAGTTGAAAAATTATAGATAAGAAACGGAGAAACCTATGGCAAGACCATTTAGCACTGCAGACATTAAGAAGCTTCAGCAGGATTTTCAGGCTCTGGAAGTGAAGCTTATGACTGCCGTGGATTTATATGAACATAACAAAGATGAAATAACCACCGCAATCCAGGAAATTCGTAGAAAAAAGGTAAGAGAATTGCTGCTTGACGTGCCAGTAGAAGAAATCAATCGCAATCATTTAGGAATACCGGTGCGTAAGCTTCGTGCAAATGGATACGAGATGGTGGCAGACCTTGTTGGTGAAAAACCGGAGAATCTTTCTGCGATTAATGGCATTGGGGATCAGTCTGCAAATCTCATTTTATATGAAATAGATAAGATTGTGGAAGAGACGGCAGATTCCGTGAAATTAAAGATCAATTATGATTACCAGACTCCTGAAGTGACGAATCTGATTCGTGCCATTTATCATTTTAGCCATTCTTATGAGCTGTTGTCGACGTTAAATGATTTTGTCAACGAGCATGGAGATCGAATCAATGCAGCACTTGAATCGATTCGTTGTGGAAGCGGCTTTTTTAAGTGGATATTTGCTTCGAAAGAGAAAAAAGAGCTGGCCGTTGCTGGATATGATTATCTAAAAACGTTGATTGATAGTGGAAGTATCGATACAGTCACTGACATTTTAGAAGAAGTTGACCGAGAAAGACAGACCGAGACACCGGATGTCTGGGAGGATTTTAAGAAGGATCCAAACGCATACTATACAAAGATTGAAGAGATTGATCCAAAGCTTTTAGGCAATGATGACGTGCTCTATGGACTTCCTGAAGAGCTTGCAAGAGATGTTCAGGCGCAGGAATTAGATTTAGAAGGTCTTTCCTGTACGCTTAGAAGATATCAGGAACTCGGTGTAAAATATATTATTCATCAGCAAAGAGTGTTGCTTGGTGATGAGATGGGACTTGGAAAAACCGTTCAGGCAATCGGTGCCATGGTGCATCTTCGAAATAATGGAGCTACACATTTCGTTGTTGTCTGCCCGGCAAGTGTCATTACAAACTGGTGCAGGGAAATTGTAAAGCACAGTGATCTGTCCGTCATAAGAATACATGGAACAGGAAGAGCAGTTGCATTTGCTAAATGGATAGAAGAAGGCGGCGTGGCGGTAACGACATATGAAACAACAGAATATCTTCATTTGGAAGAAAGCTTTGATTTCATGGTTGTCGATGAAGCGCACTACATTAAGAATCCATCCGCAAAACGAACAATGAATGTAAAGCGATTATGCAGCCATACGAATCGTTTATTCTTTATGACTGGTACAGCTATTGAGAATAAAGTAGAAGAGATGATCTCGCTTTTACATATATTACAACCGAAAATTGGTCAGGATGTTAAGAATATTACCTTTTTATCCGGTGCACCACAGTTTCGAAAGAAGGTTTCACCTGTTTATTACCGTAGAAAACGTGAGGATGTTCTCACAGAACTTCCAGAACTCATTGAATTTAAAGAATGGTGCGATTTAAATGCAGATGAATGGAGCATCTATCATACAGCGATTCTTGCAAAGGATTATACCTTAGCAAGACGTGTTTCATGGAATGTACCAAATATCAACCATTGTACGAAGGGGAAACGTATGCTTGAAATTGTGGAAGAAGCGAAAACTGAAGGACGCAAAGTCATCATCTTTTCCTTCTTCTTAGATACGATTGCGAAAGTAACAAGGTTATTAGAAGGCAGCTGTGTGCAGGCGATTAATGGATCTGTGTCTCCACAGAGAAGACAGGAAATCATTGATGAATTTGACAAGGCACCAGCGGGAACTGTACTTCCGGCTCAGATTCAATCCGGAGGAACTGGGTTAAATATTCAGTCCGCAAGTGTTGTTATCATCTGTGAACCACAGTTTAAGCCATCCATTGAAAATCAGGCGATTTCAAGAGCTTACCGTATGGGACAGGCAAGAAATGTATTAGTGTATCGTTTGCTTGCTGATGAAACCATAGATGAAAGAATTATGGATCTTCTAGCTGACAAACAGACGATATTCGATGCATTTGCCGATGAATCTGTGGCAGGAGATGAAACTTTAGAGCTTGATCAGGCAACCTTTAGCCAGATGATGGAAGAAGAACGAAAGAAAATTGAGGGAGAACAACAAGAATGAGATTTTTTCATTTAGGGGATTTACATTTTGGAAAATTAGTCCATAACGTTCCAATGGTGGAATATGACCAGCCTTTCTGGGTGGAACGATTTTTGGAAGCGGTAGATGAATACCGACCAGACGGCATATTGATCGCAGGGGATGTGTATGACCGTCAGATTCCATCAAAGGAAGCTGTTAATCTGCTTGACTATATGCTTACCGAGCTAGCAAATCGTAAAGTTGAAGTCTTCATGATTGCAGGAAATCATGATTCTGGGGAGAGACTTTCCTTTGCGGAAAATATTTTAGATCCACAGGGCATCCACATTGCAGGCACTGTTGAAAAACAGATGAAAAAGTATACAAGAACTGACGAACATGGAGATGTTCATATCTATCTTATGCCATACCTCTATCCAAAGGCTGTTACTGGTAAAGATATTTTAGATCATGATGAGATTTCCGGATATGATGAGGCAGTGCGCGCCTATTTAGAGATTCAGGATTTTGATGAAAATGCGCGCAAAGTGATTGTCATTCATCAAAATGTATTAAATCATGGAGAAAAACCAGAACACAGCGAATCCGAAACCATTATCGGCGGATTAGGCGAAATCGAGGCAGATGCATTTGACAAGTTCGATTATGTAGCTATGGGGCATATTCATAATGCTCAAAAAGTTGGGCGTGAAGAGGTTCGTTACGCAGGATGTCCGATTTATTATGATTTTTCTGAAGAAAAACGATGGAAAGGCATTACGATGATTGATCTTGACGGACAGGGTAAGTCGAAGATTACTTTTATTGATGTACCGATTCTTCACAAGATGAAGGTTTTAAAGGGACATCTTGAGGATGTGCTTCGTGAAGGCAGAGAGATGGAGCGTCTCGAAGAGTACTATATTAAGACGATTTTGACCGATACCTATCTTCCAACCGGAACACTCGACCGCTTGAGCGAAGTATTTGGCAATTCTCTCATGACGACAGAGCGTCAGCCAGAGCAGTCAAAAGGAGATTCTTCACTAAATGACACTAGTCTTGATGTAGAACATCTGGATTTGAAATCGTTGTTTGTCCACTTTTATGAAGGTCGTACGAAAAACTTCCTCGATGAACAGCAGGAAAGAGCAGTGGATTATATCGTTGAACAGCAGTCTAGACATGGGGATTCTTATTATATGGACTGGAGACATGTTCCAAAGGCAGAAACCGACGAATTAATCGATTTTGTCATGGGAATGGAGGGTAAGTAGCATGAAACCACATAAAATTGTTATGCAAAACTTTGGTTCCTATGTGCAAGAAACAACGGTGGATTTTGACCGCATGGGGGATACGCTTTTTCTGATTACTGGGGATACTGGTGCAGGAAAAACGACCATCTTTGATGCCATGATTTATGCTCTTTATGGTACGGCGAGCGGATCTGGACGAAGTGGGGATACAATTGCCTTTCACAGCGATTTTGCCAAGCACGACGGTGTAAATGATGAGATGAAGGTAGCATTTACCTTTTCGAATGGGGATCATGAATATGTTGTAAAGCGTTCTGTAAACTGGGGCAAAAAGGGAACCAATAAGAAAGAAAAGAAAGAAGCAATTTTATATAGAGACGGCGAACAGATTGAATATTCTGAGAAGTCGGAAGCGACAAATACGGTAACTACAAAAATCACAGAAATTTTAGGACTCGATGCGAAGCAGTTTTGTCAGATTGTCATGCTTGCCCAGGGCGAATTCCGTCGATTTTTGGATGCGGACAGCAAAACGAGAGGGATTATTCTTGGTAAGATTTTCGATAATCGTATGTATATTGATTTTGAAAATCGATTAAAAGCGGCTGCTGTATCATTAAGCAATAAAGTAAAAGACAAACGAGAAAAGATTGATTATTTAAAAAGCAGTCTGAATGTACCGGATTCATTTACCGACAAAATTCCGGCCCAACAGCAATTGATTGGGGAATTTATCGAACAGATTCTAGCTGTGTATAGAGATGAATTAACTGATCTTGCAAAATTCGTGCAGGAACAGACGGAAGAAAAAGAAAAATGTCTGAAACTTCATAATGAAGCAGAGGCAGGTAATAAAAAACTTGAAGAAGCAAGAGAAATAAATGATCAATACGAGGCACATCTTGAGCAGAGACCTCAGATTGATGAACAAAGAGAAAAAATCGAACTTGTACAAAAAGCAATTTATGTAAGTCCCGTGAAAAAAGAATATGATGATGCGGGAAATAAGCTTAACGAGCTTGCACAAAAAATCGAAAAGAAAAAGGCCGAAATCAGTACTCAGGAAAAACAACAAGAACGATTAGAAAAAGAAAAAACGGCGATTGAAGAAAAGAATCTTCCAATGATTAGTCAGAAAGAAAGACGTTATCAGCAGATTGAACAACGACTTGGCGATTACGAAAATTTTGAAGCGGCAAAATCTGCCTATGAGAGTGCGAAAGATGCTTTATCAGTTGCACAAAATACAGTAATTGAAGCAAAGGATGCGCACCAGGAAGCTTCTGAGGCAAAAGAGAAGAATGATGAGATCGTTCGAACATATGAATCTATCAGCCAGGATACACTTGATAATGTAGATAATAAAATTCATGCTGTCGATCAAAAATTAAGAAAACTACATACGTTACAGGATGATGTAGAAGATATCAAAAAAGATTTGAGAAAATTAGAGCGATTAGAAAAACAAGCGAAATTGGCCGAGGAAGCATATTTTGCTCAGGCAAATCTCTATCAGGAATTGCTTTCCAGATACATTAATGGTCAGGCTGGCGTATTAGCTGTGAATTTAAAGAAGCAGATCGAAGAACAAGAAAGTGCAGTTTGTCCTGTATGTGGGGTTGTTCACACTTCAAAGGATATCGAACATTTTGCAAAATTGACAGATGATATTCTGACAAAAGAAGAAGTTGATCAGAATAAAACCACTATGGATGAGTGTGAAAAGGTCTGGAAAGATGCAAATGATGAAAAAGCAGCTTTGGAAGCTCGCATAGAAAATAGAAAGAATCGCTGCTATGATTTGGCCATGGAGCTTGAACTAATCTCTGATTTCGATGAAGAAGTACTTCTTGATGAAGAGCTAATTGAGGATGCTATTTCTGGTTGTGAAAAAATAAAATCAGAGCAAGAAAGAAACTTACGCATCCTGAAAAAACAATTAAAAAAGAAAAATCTGGCACTTGGTCAAAGAGAAGAACTAGATCAAAAAGAACAGGATGCAAAAAACGCATACGATAAAGCAAAAGAAGCTGTGGTAGATGCATCGAATAAAGTTAATTTAAAAGAACAAGAATTAAAACACTGGAACGATACATTTGCCGGGCTGCCAGCGACTAAGAAAGACGCAGAAGATAAGCTTAAGAAACTGTCTGAACAAAAAGAAGCTCTGGAAAATGAAATTAAGGATCAGATTCAGGCAATCAACGACTGTTGGAATGCTACCTCGAAGCTTCAGGGTGAGGAAAGTAGTCTGAAGGCTGAAAAAGGCGGAGCCGAAAAAGATTTTGAAGACACGAAAAAAGCATTTGAAGATGCACTTTTTGAACGTGGCTTTGCTGATGAGGAAGAATACAAACAGGCAGCTTCCCCAGAAGGGGTACTATTAACTTACCAGGATTTGATCGATTGGAAAGATGAAGAAATTCGCTCTGTTCAGGCATTTGACAAAAGAACGAATGAATTGCGCGCTCTTAAAGAACGTGCAAAAGACGAGATTAAGGGCGTAGAATTTAAGGATTTGGGTGAATTTAACCATCAGATTGAAATTCTAGCCGCAGGTATCACCAACGCAAACACAAAGCAGGGTGAGATTGAGACTTTTGTAAAGCAAGATGCCAAAATTAAGGAAGATATCGAAAATTTATTATCTGAAATTTCAAAATATATTGGTGCAGAGCGTAAAATATCTGCGATGTCAGAGCAGGCAAATAGTAATTACAGCTTTAACCGACACGTGCTCGAATATTATTTTGAACATGTATTGTATGCTGCAAATGCTTATCTGGCTCAGATCAGCAATAATAAGTATTCTCTTGTAATGAAGCAATCTGGAGATTATGATGGTAGATCGTTAGCAGGCCTTGACTTCCAGGTATTTGATGAATTCACTTCAAAAGTGCGTGAAACCAGCTCCTTATCCGGTGGAGAATCCTTTGAAGTCTCCCTTGCGCTTGCTCTAGGACTGTCTCAGGTTGTTCAGGAACAGAGTACAAGTCAGATTCGCATAGACAGTATGTTTATCGATGAAGGTTTTGGTTCACTTGATGAAGAAAGTATGAAACGAGCATTAGATGCCCTTTACAAGCTTGCAGGTGGTCAAAGACAGATTGGTCTTATTTCTCATGTAGAGCGACTAGAGGAAATTCTGCCTAGAATCATATACGTTCATGGAAGTAAGACAGGAAGTACCATTGAATACAAAACAGATATGTAAAATGATATGTCCATAGTCAGCATACCTGCAAAAACGATTTACTATTTAACTATCAGAAAATATGTTACATAAATATTAAATATTCAGAAAATAAACGAAATTGTGCGAGATAGTTTACTATTTAATTGTAATTGTTTCCTTTTGTGATAAACTTAAATTAACAAAAAGAAAAGGAAATCAAAAAGATTTCCACCGTGAAAATCATAGAAAGGAGAATGGTTATGACGACATTATTAGTAGTATTAGCAGTAATCGCAGGTATCGTATTTGACATCGCAGTAGTAAAAGAAAGCGAAAGAGAAGGCAGCACTATTGACATGGCGCTCTTAAGATTCTCTACATTGTTCTCTAAGCATAACATGATGCTCAAGTAGCAATTCTAGATAGAATTATATAGGCGACTACGAAATATTAAGTAAATTTTAAGAAAAGCTTCACTCGAAAGAGTGAAGCTTTTTTCGATATACTGTATAATAAATAGTATGAATGAGAAATATGTAATCATTGAATCAGGCGCGGCAAGTAAGCTGCCCGATATTTTAAAAGAATTAAATACAAAGCATCCATTTTTATTGTCTGGGCCGGCGACTTTTAAAGCAGCGGGAGAAAATGTAACGAAAACATTAGAAAGTGAGGAAATTGTATATACATCTTACACATTTTCGAAATCTCCGGTGGAGCCAACGGAATATACGGTTGGAAGTGCTCTTATGCATTTTGATTATGACTGTGATGTGATTATTGGGATTGGTTCCGGAGTGATCAATGATACCGGGAAAATTCTGGCCCGTGCAACGGGAAGACCCTACGTGATCGTAGGAACTGCGCCGTCTATGGACGGCTATGCATCAGCGACATCCTCAATGGAGCGCGACGGGTTGAAGGTTTCGCTTGATAGTAAGATGCCAGATGCTATTATTGGGGATTTGGATATTTTGGTAGATGCTCCTGTTAAGATGTTACAGGCTGGAGTTGGAGATATGATTGCGAAGTACATCAGTCTGGTTGAATGGAAACTTGCACATATCATTGTTGGAGAACCTTATCAGTCTGACGTTGCTGATTTAGTGGAAAGCGCGGTAAAGAAGGTTGTTGACGCAGCAGATGGATTGATGAATTGTGATCCGGAAGCACTGAAAAATGTGATGGAAGGCCTAATTATTGCAGGCATGGCGATGAAGACAACAGGAAGTTCAAGACCAGCTTCAGGTATGGAGCACTATTATTCTCATATCTGGGATATGAGATCCCTTGCTTTTGAGGATGCGAGAGCTGACCTTCATGGTATTCAATGTGGTATCTCAACTTTATATAGTCTAAAGGTGTATGAAAAAATCAAACAAATTACACCAGATTATGAAAAGGCCATTGAATATGCTAAAAATTTTGATTTGGATGATTGGTTTGAAAAACTTCGCTCATTTATTGGACCTGGTGCAGAAGCAATGATTGAAGGAGAGAAAAAAGAAGGCAAGTATGATATCGAAAAGCACAAAATGCGAGTAGACAGAATCATCAAAAAATGGCCAGAAATTTTAAAAGTCATCGATACATTACCATACTATGACGAAGTATTTGACATGATGACAAGGATTGGTGCGCCGACGGATGTTGCGTATCTTGGATATACCGATGCAGATATTGAAAAAACTATGACGATGACGAAGGATATTCGTGATAAATACATTGGAAGTAGAATTTTATGGGACTTGGGGGAACTATAAGATACACGAATGAAAAGCATAACATAGCAAAAATTAGAGAAAGGTAAGGTGAGAAAGTGAGAAAGAAAGTAAGTTTTTTACTCGTTATTGCTATGATGATGGCAGTAGCATTTACTGGCTGTGCGAGTGACAAAAAAGAAGAGTCGCAGGCAACGCAATCGACTGAAACTTCAACACAAAGTGTAAAAGAAATCGATCCAGAGCATTTGACAGGAGAAGATCTTGCAAAGCTTTCTAATAATTTTAGTCTTTATATAGGTAT
>JAZUED010000073.1:0-2006 GCA_045640005.1 Candidatus Fimousia sp. | reverse complement strand
GGCATAACAATATCTGCACAAATGCGCGCAGGTATCGTAAGCGCCAATGTCAGTACCTAATAGACAAGCACATTCGCCATTTCGTTGATTCATCTTTTTCTTAGGCACATCAAGATACCCGCTCAGTGCGGTTTCGTAAGTTTTAACCGTCATACAACCAGAACAATCCGCTCCAAATTTCGCTAAAAAATCGCCTTCGGCGCAAGGTTTGATTACCATATCATAATCAGAAGCAATGGCGATGAATTCTTTTCCTATTGTAATACGGTCTTCCATGGAAACTTCACGGGCAGCAGGGAAATTCCTTCTTACTTTCTGATACAAATCGATAAAACTGATGACACAAGTATGAGTAGAGCCATATAAAGTCTTTGCCATACATTCAAAATCTTTGATATGGCGACTAACAGTATAAGTTTCATTAATTAGAATCGGATCATATCGCCATCCCATACTATCGGGACCAACAATATGAGAAAGACGGATGAAATCATCCATTACTTTTTCTTTTGCTGGAACATTAGGCTCGATATCACGGCCGTAAGGAGTGATCGTAACAAACCAGTACTGGCCAAAATCCTTTAGCACATCCATATATGGAAGCATCGGCGCAGGATTTTTCGTACAAAAAGCGATCAAATCCACCACATCTGGGGTTAGTCGGTAACGTGTTACCTGCTCTGGATTATACGGATTTCGCACAAGGACAAAACCTTCTTTTATTCGATTGAAAAACCATGTTGAATAGAATGCGGGAATATCCGTGCGCATTCCAGTTTGAATGATCATAAATCTCTCCCTTTAATGACTAATAGATTCTACTTTTCTGGACCAGTCAGAATAGAATTTTTTCTTATCTACTTTTTTATAAGTACGAATGCGGAAATAGCATTTGCTGCTGAATTTCAAATCTTTGATCGTATATTTTGTGGTCGTATTCTTTGAAATTGTGATCGTTTTCGCATCCTTAAATTTCGTGTTGGTAGCATACTGGATCTGATAACCACTTGTTTGTTTGGTCACCTTTTTCCAGGAAAGCTTCACCTGCACAGGAGCATTTGCCTTGACCTCATCGGCATTGCTGTCGATTTCCTGGATTGCGCTTGTGGACGGAATGATGGTGTATGGGAAAGTAAGTGTGCTAAGTCCCTTGTAATCGCCCTTAAATGTTACCTTCAGCTTGTAACTGCCCACATTTTTGCTCTTTGGGCTGCTGATAGTGTAAAACTTTGCTTTTGGCAAATAGCTTTCATCAAGTGTTACTTTTTCGGTCGTTTTGTGCTTGGTATCTGTCACCTTAGCCTGCGCAAGAGAAAATTTTACCCAAGGAGACTGTTCAGAACCATTATAAACGAGGGTGTCTGTAGATGCGGTCGCTTTTAGAGTTGTGTTAAAAACGAGACCACAGCTTTCGCATTCATAATAAATTTTGTTTTTAGAGACTCTGTCAAGCGCCCAGTCATGCTGGTGCTTGCTTAGTTTGAACGTAACTTTATCTCCAGAGGTAAATGCCTCCTTCATGAATTTTACTGTAACATAATATTTTTTGCCTTTTTTCACGTAGCAGGTCAGTTTATAGCCATTTGATTTTTTGATATATGCACCGTAATCCGGACAGGCATCGGTCTTTTTTTCATAATTTTTTGCGGAAAGACCGGAAATTACAAGTTCTTCCCAGGCTATTGTATATTTTGGATTCTTATAAACGAAGTCATAGTAACCATTTTTAGGGGCAGTAAAATGATAAACGAATTTATATTTTTTATTGGTTAAGGTTTCTTTATAAGTTTTTCCTACTTTGATTGTCTTTCCTAAATTTACCTTTGCGTAAGTGTTCGTTGGGTGAATGATGAGTAATGTGGCACTCATGAACAAGCAAAGAAAAAATAAGGTCAATTGTTTTTTAGAAATCATTGTGGTTTTCTCCTCTCAAAGTAAATATTTTTCAATCGCTTCTGCAACACCGTCATGATCGTTGTCGGCTACAACCACATCACAAAGTGATA
>JAZUED010000072.1:0-2493 GCA_045640005.1 Candidatus Fimousia sp. | reverse complement strand
AGTAAGATGAAAATTAAATTACAATGGAGTAATTTTTTTAAAAAGGAGATTAAGAAGAAATGGCAAAAGTTGGTATTATTATGGGCTCTGACTCTGACCTTAAGGTTATGAGCAAGGCAGCAGCTCAGCTTGAAGAATTTGGCATTGATTACGAAATGACTATTATTTCTGCTCATCGTGAAGCAGATGTTTTAATTGACTGGTGCACGACTGCTCCAGAACGTGGAATGAAGGTTATGATCGCAGGCGCTGGTATGGCAGCAGCTCTTCCAGGTATGTGTGCGGCACTTTTCCAGCTTCCAGTCATCGGTGTGCCTCTTGCAGGAAGCAAATTAGATGGTATGGATGCAGTATTTTCTATTTTACAGATGCCACCAGGGGTACCGGTAGCAACAGTAGCAATTGATGGTGCAAAGAATGCAGCAATTCTTGCAGCAAAGATGCTTGCAATGAGTGATCCTGAAATTCTTGCAAAGCTTGATGCTTACAAAAAGGATATGAAAGAACAGGTTCAGGCAAAAGCTGCAAAATTAGAAAAAGTAGGATATGAAGAATATCTTGCAACTAAATAATTGTTAGAAATAAAGTTAGATGAGACGATAAAATATTTAGAGATATTCAAAGAGGAGAACAAGAATGGGAATGGATTATAAGTCTTCCGGAGTTGATATTGAAGCTGGTTACAAATCCGTAGAATTAATGAAAAAACACGTAAAAGCAACTATGAGACCAGAAGTGCTTGGAAATATCGGCGGATTTGCAGGAGCATTTGACCTTGCAGGCATCAAAGATATGGAAGAACCTGTATTATTATCCGGTACAGACGGATGTGGTACAAAGGTAAAATTAGCAATGATCTTAGATAAGCATGACACAATTGGTATCGATGCAGTTGCTATGTGTGTAAATGATATTGCATGCTCTGGCGGAGAACCTTTATTCTTCTTAGACTACATTGCATGTGGTAAAAACTACCCTGAAAAAATCGCAACCATCGTAAGTGGTGTTGCAGAAGGCTGTATTCAGTCTGAAGCTGCTTTAGTTGGTGGTGAAACAGCAGAACATCCTGGTTTAATGCCAGAGGATGATTACGATTTAGCTGGTTTTGCAGTTGGTGTGGTTGACCGCAAAGATATGATCACAGGTGAAAATATTGCTGATGGTGATGTCATCGTTGGTATTGCATCCACTGGTGTTCACAGCAATGGATTTTCTTTAGTTCGTAAAGTATTTGATATGACAGAAGAGTCCTTAAATACTTACTATGATGAATTAGGTACAACTTTAGGAGAAGCATTACTTGCTCCTACAAGAATTTATGTAAAAGGCTTAAAAGCAATTAAGAATGCAGGTGTTACTGTTAAGGGCTGTTCCCACATCACAGGTGGCGGTTTCTATGAAAATATTCCTAGAATGCTTCCAGAAGGTGTGCATGCAGTCATCGAAAAAGGTTCTTATGAAGTTCCTGCAATCTTTAAATTATTAGCAAAAACAGGTGACATCGCAGAAGAAATGATGTACAACACATACAATATGGGTATTGGTATGATGGTTGTAGTGGATCCTTTAGATGTTGACAAAACAATTGAAGCATTAGCTTCTACTGGTGATCGAGCTTGTGTAGTTGGTAAGATTACAGCAGGTGAAAAAGGAGTTACATTATGCTAAAAATCGCTGTATTAGTTTCCGGCGGCGGAACCAATCTTCAGGCGATCATTGATGGAATCGAAGCTGGTACCATCACCAATGCAAAAATTGATGTGGTCATCAGTAACAACGAAGGTGTTTGTTCCTTAGAACGTGCAGCAAATGCCGGAATCGAAGCTAAGGTAATTTCACCAAAGTATTTTGAAACAAGAGCAGCATTTAATGATGCATTATATGAAGAATTAGTGTCTCGTAATGTGGATTTGATTGTTCTTGCAGGCTGTCTTGTTGTAATTCCTGAAAAGATCATCAATCATTTTGAGAATAAGATTATTAACATCCATCCATCCTTAATTCCATCTTTTTGTGGAACCGGATATTATGGCTTAAAGGTGCATGAAAAAGCATTAGAACGAGGCGTAAAGGTAAGTGGCGCGACCGTTCATTTTGTTGATGCCGGTACAGATACTGGTCCGATCATTGATCAGAAAGCCGTATATATTGAAGAAGGAGATACTCCTAAGGTTCTTCAGCAGCGAATTATGGAGCAGGCAGAATGGGTTATTATGCCAAAAGCCATTGATGATATTGCTAATGGCAGAATCGCAGTGGTTGACCACAAAGTGGTTAGAAAGGGTTAAATAAAGGGATAAATAGAATATGAAAGTTTTAGTTGTAGGTAGTGGCGGTAGAGAACATGCTATTTGCTGGGCTATCGCTAAAAGTGAAAAAGTAGATAAGATTTACTGTGCACCAGGTAACGCAGGCGTTTCTGAATACGCAGAATGTGTAAATATCGGTGCAATGGATTTTGAAAAGTTAGTAGCATTTGCAAAAGAAGAAGCA
>JAZUED010000071.1:0-7192 GCA_045640005.1 Candidatus Fimousia sp. | reverse complement strand
GACTTTGAACACCTTAATTTTACCAGAATCGAGTCTCTTTTTCTATTCACCTATCAAGTGAAATGCAATATTCAGTTAAATCACAGTAACTACGTGGCTTTCAGCCACTTTCACGGCTTCGCCGTGAATAATCTAGGTTTATTATTTTTTATAGTATATCTTATCCTATTCGCAGCAATAGCTCATGCCGAAACTTCCGGAAAATTCTTCAAAATACTCATCTAAAGATTTTTCATTTTTTCCATTCTTTAAGCCTCGATCCTCCCTCTGGGCAGGATCATCCACCCATCCACAAAGGGGACAACGATCATATTTTTTCTGAATCACTGCAATATTACAGCAGGCACATTTGCAAGGATACATAGTTTGTCACCTCTACTATAAATATATGTCTCAATCGCAGTGGGCAAAGCTTACTTCAACATCACTTTTAAGACGTCTTCTACTCTGCCTACTGGAACAATTTTAAGTTGTGCTTTTACTTCTTCAGACACTTCTTCTAAATCTTCTACGTTATCTTTTGGAATAAATACCGTTTTAATACCTGCTCTTCCTGCTGCCATCAGTTTTTCCGGGAGTCCACCGATTGGCATAACTGTGCCTCGTAAGGATACTTCACCAGTCATGGCATACTCAGGAGATGGAGTTTTTCCGGTAATTAAGGAAGCTAGTGCTGTCACTAAAGTGATACCTGCAGATGGACCATCCTTTGGAGTTGCTCCTGCCGGAACGTGAATATGAAGGTCGTGATCATCAAAAACTGCTGCTTCTTCCGGATACAATTTCTTCACAATTGTAAGCGCGATGCGTGCAGATTCCTTCATAACATCCCCTAACTGGCCGGTAATAAGCATTTTTCCGTTTCCTTTTGTGAGAGATGTCTCAATAAAGAGAATTTCTCCCCCTGCCTGGGTCCATGCAAGACCAGTTACAACACCCGGCTGAGGATCTTCTAAGATTTTATCATGCTTGATTGGCTTCTTGCCAAGGATTTCTTTTAAGCGTTTTTCACTGATTGTGATGCTCTTTTGCTTTCCTTTTACAAGCATAACAGCTACGTAGCGGCAAAGGTTATCCATCTGTTTTTTCAAGCCTCGAACCCCTGCTTCTACTGTGTATTCAGAGATGATGTGTTTTAATGCATCATCCGTTAATTTTAAGTTTCTTGATTTAATGCCCATCTTTTCCATCGCTTTTGGAAGAAGATGCTTTCTTGCAATCTGGAATTTTTCCACTTCTGTATAACCAGAGAACTGAATCATCTCCATACGGTTAAGAAGCGGTTCTGGAATCGTGTCAAGTGCATTTGCCGTACAGATAAAAAGAACGTTGGATAAATCATAAGGCACGTTCATGTAGTGATCGGTAAAGCTAAAATTCTGCTCTGGATCAAGAACTTCTAAGAGTGCACTTGCAGGATCGCCGGAATAATGATGGGATAATTTATCAATCTCATCTAAAACGATGACCGGATTACTCGTTCCAGCACGCTTCATGCCTTCCATGATGCGTCCTGGCATCGCACCCACGTAGGTTCTTCGATGTCCACGGATTTCTGCTTCGTCCTTTACCCCACCTAAGGAGATACGCACATATTCGCGTCCTAAGGATTTTGCAATACTCTGGCCGATACTTGTCTTACCCGTTCCCGGAGGTCCGATAAATAACAAGATGGAACCTGCCTGTTCTTTGTTAAGAGCCATTACGGCAAGTTGCTGGATAATACGTTCTTTTACTTTTGTAAGACCATAATGATCTTCTGCTAAAATCGCTTCTGCTTTTTCTAAATCAATATCTTCTGCCATTTCTGGCTTTTCCCAGCAAAGAGAGGTAATAAAATCAAGGTAATCATAGAGAAGACCGTATTCATGACTGTCTTTTCCTTCCTGTTTCATACGATTTAAAACCTTGTCTGTTTCTCTTCTTGCTTCATCATTTAACGGAAGCTCTGCCAATTTCTTCTCGAACTTACGCACGTCGGAAACATTTTCCGGGTGCATCTCATCAAGCTGATTCTGAAGAAAATCAATCTGCTTCTTTAAGGCAGCCTCACGATAAGCGTGTTCATTCGTCTGCTTCTGCGCAGTTTCTGCTTCCTGGGAAATCTTTGTAATTTCAATAAATTCATAAATGGCATCTTCGATGCGCTGGCAACGTTCAGAGCGGTTTTCAGATGCTAAAATGGCATACTTCTCTTCCGGTTTTAAAGAAAGGTACTGTGCCATACCGCAGACCATCTCATTCATTGTCTTCCAGTGAAGGACAAAGCTTCTTGCCCAGATACCCCACTGGAACTGTTTGATAAAATCAAGCACTTTGGATTTGATCTTTTCAAATTTAATGGTAAGGCTAGCTTCATCCATATCATTAAATTCCGGGGCAGCAACGGCTTCCGCATAGATGGTTTCATTCTCGTCAAAATCGATGTCAGTGATCTGCACACGCTGGTTGGCACGGATTCGGATGTTGCCATCGTCGCCAAAATGTTCTAATGTGCCTACGACGCCATATTCATAAAAATCTTCCGGAGTCATCTCTTCTCGCTCTTTTGCTTTCTTGAGCATAAGAAAGAGGAGAGTCTCTCCTACCTTTAATTTTTTCGCGTCTTCCTGATCGAAGGTATCGGCCTTAAAGTAAAAGGTCACTCCCGGCAGAATGATCAGGTCATAAATTGGAATGGATATCATGGTCTATTCCTCCATCTTTAAGAATTTTTTCATCGCTTCTAATGAATTTCTGGCATCTTTTACACCAATATCATAGATGCGCTGTAATTCTTCAGGATCTTTTTCCATACGGCTGATGTCGAGTTCCTGACTTGGGTAAATACAGAAAATCTTGCCCTCTGCTTCCCACTTTTTGATCTGTTCTCTTGTTTTGTTATACCTAATATGTCTTGTACGAAGTGCCTTCATAAAGTTCGGGAATTTGTGGTAAAATGCCTTGATCATAAAGTTGTTCATCGGCTTTTTCACATAATCACGGTCCTGAGTAAGTACTACAACCGGACGGTTAAATCCCATCTTGGCAAATGCTGCCACCGGAATGGAATCTGAGCAGCCTCCATCTAATAAAATCTTGCCATCAAAATGTACTGGTTTTGTACAATAAGGCATGGATGCAGATGCACGAAGGATATCGATTTCCTTGCGGGAATCCTTCATGGTTAGATATTCTGCTTTTCCTGTTTCTAAGTTTGTTACCGTACAGTAAAGCTTTGTTTCGGACTGGTCAAAAACATCATATTCAAATGGATCTAAAGTATCTGGAAGCTCATGATAGGAAAATCGTTCATTTACTAAATCTCCGGTTAAGAGCATGCTCTTAAAGCTCATAAATCTCCAGTCTCTGGAATACTTTTTGTAATATCTTAAATTTCTTCCCTTCTGCCCAGACACAAAGCTTGCACCATGAATAGCACCGGCAGATACGCCTACTACACCATCAAAGGTGATGCCTTCTTCCATGAATACGTCCAAAACACCAGCGGTGTAGATGCCTCGCATTGCGCCGCCTTCTAATACTAATCCTGTTTTCATTGTGTAATCATCTCCATAAATATTATTTTTCTTTCAATGATTATTCTTTTCTTCTCACTATTTATATGATTTTGCCAAAATGGCAAGTTCTTTCATCTCTTTTGCAGAATGTTCCACAGCTTCGGTTACTTCCACGCCACCAAGCATTCTGGCAAGTTCCATCACAGAATCGCCCTGGTCAAGTTCGCCTATCTGTGTTCTTGTGACCGTTCCTTCTACTTTCTTTTCGATGAGATAATGATTATCAGCCATCGCTGCAATCTGTGGTAAATGGGTAATTGCAATTACCTGATGATTTCCTGCAATGACGCACATCTTCTCTGATACTTTTTGAGCAGTACGTCCAGATATACCACTGTCAATTTCATCAAAAATCAACGTATCTACCTGATCTACATCGGCAAGAACGGATTTGATTGCTAACATAATTCGGGATAATTCACCGCCGGAAGCCACTTCATGAAGGGGTCTTACCGGAAGTCCCGGGTTCGTGGAAATACAGAAAATGGCTTCGTCGGTACCATTTGCCGTAAAGTCTTTGGTACTACCAAACTCCATCGTAAATACAACGTCTAAGAAGTTTAAGTCTTCTAAGGCTTTTGTCATCTTCGCGCAAAGCATCTTTGCATTCTTCTTACGAATTGCACTTAATTCATCGCAAAGTGCCTGAAGTTCCTTTTTCGTTGCTGCAATCTTCTTCTGCAATGCTTTTTTATTTTCTTCAAAATGAAGGATGTGTTCCTTCTTTTCTTCTAATTCTTCTAAATACTCAAAAATGGCTTCGATGGTCTGGCCGTATTTGTTTTTCAAGCCATTGATCTGATCTAATCGGCTGTCAACTTCACGAAATTCTTCTTCGTCAAACTCCATAGAAGACATATAACCGGATAAATCTCGGTTAAAGTCGTTAAGAACAGCTTCTACTGTTTCTAATTGTTCACGAAGTGGTTCCAAATCTTCATCAAATCGTTCGATGGAGGACATTTCACTAAGTGCCTGTCCAAGCTGACTTCCCGCAGAACTACGGTCATCATAGCCGGTAATAGAATAGATGGTGGAAACATTTTCCATAATCTGGCGGGCATTCACCATCTTTTTATACTGACGCTCCAATAAATCATCTTCGCCTTCGACTAAATGAGCATTCTCTATCTCTGCTATTTCATAGGTAATAAAATCAAGCTCGCGCTTGCTCTGATTATTTCCCTCAAATTTATCCTCTAATTCTTTTTTATCCGCAATATAGCTCTTATACAGAGTGCTGATGCGTCCCATGATTTCTCCACTTTCTTCCTTGGAAAACTCATCTAAGATCTTAAGATGATTGTTTTTGTGAAGAAGGGACTGATGTTCATTCTGGGAATGGATATCGATCAATAATCCGGCTACTTCTTTTAACTTCGCCACTGTGGCAGTCGATCCATTGATCTTGCAAATGTTTCTGCGGTTCATAATTTTTCTGGAGAGTAAGACTTCTCCTTCTACCACATCGATATCTAATTCCTGTAATCGTTCTAATACGGATTCCTGTTCTACATGGAATAATAATTCTACGAGGGCAAAATCTGCTCCCGGACGAATCATATCCTTAGAAATTTTATTGCCGAGTGCCGCGTTCATCGATCCTAAGAGGATGGATTTCCCCGCACCGGTCTCCCCTGTTAAAATGTTTAAGTGGTCCCCAAATTCCACTTCGATCTCGTCAATAAGAGCGAGATTTTGTACATGAAGGTTAAGTAACATGAACTCCCTTTCTGTTGTTCGTTTTGTTTTTATTTATTTTGCTCTGTAAAATTTTGTATCAAAATTTAGTGTCTCGCGCTAATCCTCACACTAAATTTCCTGAATCATCGCTTTGACAACAGGTGCTTCTTCCTTGCTTCGTGCCACACACATGATAGTATCATCACCGGCAATGGTTCCTAAAATCTGTTCAAAATTTAAATGATCAAGTGCTGCACCGCAAGCCATAGCCATACCTGCTACTGTTTTGATCACGAGAATATTTTCAGAGATTGCAATGGAAGTAATGGTGTCCTTGAGCATACGTTTATACTTTTCTGTGGACGCAGTTTCACGGTTATCAAGAGCGATATATTTCTGTTTTCCATCTGGAAATGATATTTTAGTGAGTTTCATCTCACGTATATCGCGGGAAATGGTCGCCTGAGTTGTGTGAAATCCGGCTTCTTTTAATTTTGCAGCTAGTTCATCCTGTGTTTCAATATCAAACTGTCCTATGATTTCAATAATCTTTTCCTGACGTTTTGCCTTCACTTAGGTGGCCTCCTTCCTGTTAAGTATTAACTGATCTTATGTTTTAAGATGTTGTAAAAACCTGTATCATCAAGTCTGATTAATCGAGCAACATCATCTGCTGCTTCAACATTTACAAAGTCAGTAGAGGAAAGTCTGATTCCTTCCTGACCATCAAAGGTTGCATAAGCTTCTTCTAACTGAGATTTACGAAGTCGCTTGATTTCTACGGATATCTTATCATCTTTCGCTAAAATAATGCTTCTTGAGAGTCTTGCATGCGCACAGACTGGTGTAATTTCAATTAGTTGTGCAATCGGATTGATAATCGGTCCTCCGGCAGATAAGCTGTAAGCAGTCGATCCGGTTGGAGTAGAGATGATAATACCATCCGCCTGATAGTTTTCAATAAGCTGACCATTCACATAAAGGTCATAGGAAATAACTCGTGAAAAACCGCTTCGAGCGATAACAATATCATTGAGTGCAAGGCTTTCTTCTACCACTTTTCCTTCGTGCATAACCTGCCCACGAATCATCATACGCTTTTCAATATGATAGCAGTCCTGAATCAGACAGTCTAACATATGATCAATCTGGCTTACTTCAATTTCAGCAAGAAAACCAAGATGGCCAAGATTTACACCAATCATCGGAATATACAATCCTCGAAGTGCTCTTGAAAGCTGCAGGATCGTTCCGTCACCACCTAGTGCAATGGCGCACTCGATGTTTTTTGGGAGTTTGCTCTGATCAATTCCAGTCTTATAAATATCCGGAACAATCGTCACGTCAGCCCCTGCGGCTTCTAGATACGCACGAATATGCTTACTGTTTTTCAGACCTGGGTCTTTATCTTTATTGGTAACAACTAAAAAATGTTTCATCTTTATACTAATCTCCGGTTTCTACAATGATTTGTGTGAATTCTCTACAATTTGATGAATATCAAAATCATATTCGAAATCTGTTTCTGCTTCGTCTAATTTCTTCATGTGAAGCAGGTATTCAATATTGCCTTCTGGTCCCTTAATTGGTGAGTAATCCAGATGCATGAGAGAAAAATGATTTTCCATCGCCCAGGTTGTAATCATATCAATGACTTCTTCGTGGACTTTTTTATCTCTTACTACGCCTTTTTTACCAACTTTTTCTCTTCCTGCTTCAAACTGTGGCTTAATCAGTGCCACTACTTCTCCGCCAGTTACGAGAATTCTTCTTACTGCAGGAAGGATCTTCTTTAAGGAAATGAAGGATACATCGATGGATACAAACTCACAAAGTTCCTGTATATCTTCTTCTGTCACGTAACGCATATTGGTCTTTTCCATGCAGACAACACGGTCATCGTTACGAAGCTTCCATGCAAGCTGTCCGTGTCCAACATCAACGGAATA
>JAZUED010000070.1:0-7561 GCA_045640005.1 Candidatus Fimousia sp. | reverse complement strand
AGAACCAGCGTATAAGAACATACCTTCTGGAATCATATCGTGTTTACCTTCAAGGATTTCCTTGAAACCACGGATTGTTTCGTTAAGTGGTACGTATCTACCTGGGTTACCAGTAAACTGTTCTGCTACGAAGAAGGACTGAGATAAGAATCTCTGGATCTTTCTTGCACGGGCAACAACTAATTTCTGGTCTTCGGATAATTCATCCATACCTAAGATTGCGATGATATCCTGTAATTCTTTATAGCTCTGTAAGATTTCCTGTACGCCTCGAGCAACCTGATAATGTTCTTCACCTACAATACGTGGGTCTAAGATACGGGATGTAGATTCAAGTGGATCTACCGCTGGGTAGATACCCTGTTCGGAAATACCACGGGAAAGTACGGTTGTTGCATCTAAGTGAGCGAATGTTGTAGCTGGAGCAGGGTCAGTTAAGTCATCGGCAGGTACATATACAGCCTGTACGGATGTGATGGAACCATTCTTTGTAGATGTGATACGTTCCTGTAAAGCACCCATTTCTGTCTGTAATGTTGGCTGATAACCTACAGCGGAAGGTACACGTCCTAAAAGAGCGGATACTTCGGAACCAGCCTGTGTGAAACGGAAGATGTTATCGATGAATAATAACACGTCCTTACCACCCTGATCACGGAAGTTTTCAGCGATTGTAAGACCGGTAAGACCAACTCGCATACGAGCTCCAGGTGGTTCGTTCATCTGACCGAATACCATGGCTGTTTTTGCGATAACGCCGGAATCTGTCATTTCGTAGTAAAGGTCATTACCTTCACGAGTACGTTCACCTACACCTGTAAATACGGAATATCCACCATGTTCTGTAGCGATGTTACGGATTAATTCCTGAATTAATACAGTTTTACCTACACCGGCACCACCGAATAAACCGATTTTACCACCCTTCTGGTAAGGGCAAAGTAAGTCAACGACTTTGATACCTGTTTCTAATACTTCTGTTTCTGTAGCCTGTTCTTCAAATGTAGGAGCCTTTCTGTGGATTGGCATGTAATCTACACCTTCTGGAGCAGGTTTTTCATCAATTGGTTCCCCTAAAACGTTAAAGATACGTCCTAAGGTAGCTTCGCCTACAGGAACACTGATAGGAGCGCCTGTAGCTACAGCATCTGTACCACGAACAAGTCCATCTGTAGGACCCATCGCAATACATCTGACTGTGTCATCACCTAAGTGCTGAGCAACTTCGACAGTCAGATTTCCATCCTGTGTCTTAATACGGATGGCATCATTAATTTCAGGAAGTTTACCTTCGCTGAATTTAATATCTAAAACGGCCCCGATAATCTGGGTAATTTTCCCGATATTTTGTTCTGCCATTTTTACCTCCTTGTGTCTGAAACCATCTTAGTTCAGTGCTTCGGCACCGGAAATGATTTCGGTTAATTCCTGAGTAATAGACCCCTGACGTGCACGGTTATACTGAAGAGTCAGTTTTTCGATCAGTTCTTCTGCGTTGCTTGTAGCAGAATCCATTGCCTGCATTCTGGCACCATTTTCACTGGCATGGGCTTCAACAAATGCACCGTAGATTAAGCTGCACACATACTTAGGAATGATCATGTCTAAGGATTCTTCAGCTTCTGGTTCATAGTTCATTGGAGTCTTTGTATCTTCTGTATTTTCTTCGACTGCTGTTTCATCAAATTCCACTGGAAGTAATTTTACTAAAGTTGGAATGTGTACAACGGTGTTCTTGAACTGTGTATAAGCAAGGTAAATCTCACCGATTTCGCCTGCTGCAAAACGTGCAAGGATTTCTTTTCCAAGATTCATCGCATCCCCGTAGTTTGGTTCTTCGATCATATCGTGGCATTCCTTCACGATGTTATATCCTTTACGGTCTAAGGTTTCAATTGCTTTCTTTCCTACGCCGTAAATTTCAAGGTCTTCCACTTTTAAATCACTTTCAGTCAGCAATTTTGCTACGTTGGAGTTGTAGCCGCCGGCAAGTCCACGGTTGGAAGATACAATAATAACCGCTTTCTTAGTAGAACCGTTATCTGTAAGATAAGGGTGGTTCAGGTTGCCGGATTTTTTCAGAATAGATGTCACAGTAGCGTACATTTTGTCGAAATAAGGTTTTGACTGCTCAGCTCTTCCTCGAGCTTTCTGAAGTTTAACTGTAGAAACTAACTTCATCGCTTTGGTAATCTGCTGAGTACTCGTAACGCTCGCTTTTCGTCTTTTGATATCGATCATAGACGGCATGTCGTGTCACCCTTTCTTATTTAGCAAATTCCTGTTTGAATTCCTTGATTGCTTTGATTAATGTGCTTTCTGTTTCGTCAGAAATCACTTTTGTTTCACGGATTGCTGTATAGATTTCAGGATACTTTGTATCTACGAATTCTAATAATCCCTTTTCAAAGTCAAGTACCTGGGAAACTTCAATATCTAAGAGATATTTCTTTGTAGCAGCGTAAATTGTAACAACCTGTTTTTCTACTGGCATTGGCTGATACTGTGGCTGTTTTAACATTTCACGGATACGTTCACCCTGTGCTAAACGTTCTTTTGTATCATCATCAAGTTCGGAACCGAACTGAGCGAAGGATGCAAGTTCACGATACTGAGCTAAGTCTGTACGGATAGGACCTGCAATCTTCTTCATCGCTTTGATCTGAGCGGAACCACCTACTCGGGATACAGATAAACCAGCATTGATCGCTGGACGGAAACCGGAGTTGAACATTTCTGTTTCAAGGTAGATCTGACCATCAGTGATGGAAATAACGTTTGTAGGGATATATGCAGATACGTCACCTGCCTGTGTTTCAATAATTGGTAATGCAGTTAAGGAACCTCCGCCTAATTTGTCGGAAAGTCTGGCTGCACGTTCTAATAATCTGGAATGTAAGTAGAATACATCACCAGGGTAAGCTTCACGTCCTGGTGGACGACGAAGTAATAAGGAAAGTGTACGATAAGCAGTAGCATGCTTACTTAAGTCATCGTAGATAACTAATACGTCTTCCCCATTTTCCATCCATTCTTCACCAATCGCACAACCGGAGTATGGAGCGATGTACTGTAATGGAGCTAATTCACTGGCTGTGGATGCAACGATTGTTGTGTAATCCATAGCACCATATTCTTCTAAAGTCTTAACGATGTTAGCAACTGTAGATGCTTTCTGTCCGATTGCAACGTAAATACAGTGTACACCCTGACCTTTCTGGTTAATGATTGTATCGATCGCGATCGCTGTTTTACCTGTCTGACGGTCACCGATGATTAATTCTCGCTGTCCACGTCCGATTGGAACCATTGCGTCGATCGCTTTAATACCTGTCTGAAGAGGAGTATCTACGGCTTTACGGGAAATAACACCGGATGCTACTCGTTCAATTGGTCTTGTTTTTGTTGTTTCGATTGGTCCTTTGCCATCGATTGGCTGACCTAAAGCGTTAACAACACGTCCTGTCATCGCGTCACCAACTGGAACTTCTACTACTCGTCCTGTTGTTTTTACGATGTCACCTTCATTAATGTTTTTATTATCACCTAATAATACTGCACCAACATTATCTTCTTCTAAGTTTAAGATCATGCCATATACGTCTCCAGGGAAAGCTAATAATTCACCCTGCATAGCACTTTCTAAACCATGAATACGTGCAATACCATCCGCTACCTGAATGACAGTTCCAACATCAGAAGTTTCTAATTTTGTAGAATAATTTTTAATCTGTTCTTTAATTACAGAACTGATTTCTTCTGGTCTTAAATTCATGGAACTTTTTTGCACCTCCTTCTAGCTTAACTGAATCTGATTCAAAGCTTTTGTCATACTTTCAAGCTTTGTCTTTATGCTGCTATCCATTACACGGTCTTCGATACGGATTACAAGTCCACCGATTAATTCCGGTTCAATCTTGTAGTCGATTTCGATTGCCTTATATTTTGTAGTTTCAAGCAGACGTTTTTCGATTGCTTTTTTCTGCGCATCGGTTAATTCCATTGGGGAAGCAACACTTGCAACGCCAATATTTTCATATTCCTTGATGCGTTTTTCGATGTAAGCAAAGATATCAGGAATGTCATTATAACGGCCTTTGGAAACAACGATTACTAAAAATCCGGTCATATCGTCGCTTACCTTGCCCTTGAAAATGTTTTCGATAATCTTTACTTTTTCTTCACCCATGATTTTAGGATGATTGAGCAATTTTAATAATTCATCATTTTCATCGAAAATTTGTTTTACTGCCAGGACTTCTTCCTTCATTACAGAAATCTGATCCTTTTCTAAAGCCAAATCAAACAACGCATCGCCATATGTTTTGCTAACTAGCTTAGCCATGTCTGATCACCCATTTCCTGTAATGTTTCTGTAATTAAAGCGTCCTGCTTATCAGCATCGATTGTTTCTGCAACAAACTTTCCAGCCATAGCAGATGCAATCGCGATCATTTCTGTCTTGACTTCGTCTTTTACCTTTTTCTTTTCTAATTCAATTTCCGCATTTGCACGAGCAACAATTCTTGATGCTTCTTCCTGAGCTTCAGCAATGATTTCCTGCTCTTTCTTAAGTGCTTTTTTACGGGCTTCGGCCAGAATCTGATCCGCTTCTTTGTTAATGTCTTTTAACTTATTTTCATAATCAGCTCGTAATTTAGCTGCTTCTTCCATGTCTGTAGCAGCTGCAGCAAGTTCATTCTTGATCTTTTCCTGACGATCTTTAAGAATCTTTTTCACTGGTTCATAAAGAATGTAGGAAAGTGCTAAGAATAAAAGTAATACCGCAATTGCCTGTAACACGGCGTCAAAGCCTAACTGTAAATCCAAGCCAAAAATTCTACCATCCATTCTTTGGCCTCCTTTGGATTATTGGTTACGTCTTACTATTTCTTATAATCTACCAATTAATGGGTTAGCGAAGAGTAAGATAAGAGCAACTACTAATCCGTAAAGACCTGTTGTTTCGGCAACGGCCTGACCAAGTAACATTGTGGACATGATTTCACCACGAGCACCTGGGTTACGACCTACAGCAGATGCACCATAACCAGCAGCGATACCCTGACCAATACCAGGTCCGATACCAGCGATAACAGCAAGACCTGCACCAATAGCGGATCCCATTAATACTAAACCTTCATTTGTAATACCATTCATAAGAATATCCTCCTAAAAATTTTAAGCGTCACGCTTGTCAGTAATATAAACCATAGTTAACATTGCAAATACGTATGTCTGAATTGCTCCGGAGAACAAGTCGAAATATACGTGTAAGAAAGCCGGAAGTCCCAGTTTCACAAACACTGGAAGCAGACCATACCATAATCCCATCATAACTGTACCAGATACAACGTTACCAAACAGACGAAGAGACATCGAAAGTGGTGTGGAAATTTCTCCGATGATGTTGATCGGTAACAGGATTGGAATTGGTTTTGCCAGATCTGACAATGCTCTGAGTCCACTTGTTTTAAATGCACTGTACTGAATCAGTACAAATGAAATCAGCGCCAGGGCCAGAGTCGTACCGTAGTCAGCGGTAGGTGGTCTAAGTCCAAATAAGCCGGATGTGTTAGCTATGAAGATAAAGATCATCAGTGTCATGATGTAGTTTGAAAATGCTTTTGCATGTCGTCCCATGTTATTGGCAACAACACCGTCAAGAAATTCAATTAACATCTCAACTACGTTCTGAACATTATTCGGCACTTCATAGTCTTCCTTCAATACTGCGTGTCTTGCATAAAATGCAAGGCAAAGAATCGCGATCAACACAATGCATGTACATACATGTGTTGTTGTGAAGAACACCTTCTGACCAAACAAATTGATCGGCATCAGATAATGCGCGGTAAAATCAGCGTCAGCTAACATTACACCGGAGCCTGCGCCTGCCATCATATTGGTCATTAACATTCCCATAGCATCTCCTTCCTTTCTGCGAAAGATTCGCTTATTTGCGCCTGACTATTCGTCAGGTATTGTTATTTTTTTTGTGATATATTTATTCACAAATGGCTGCATATGTGCCGCAGCCTTTATTCCTAATAATGCAAGGATACCAGCAGCAAAAGTATAAAAGTGGATTTTAATTGCCAATACTGATAAAAGCCCCATAATTCCATACCGGATCATCTGTCCCTTTAATACATAAGCATTTGCTGATTTGGGATCCATATCAAGAGCTCCGTCAATGAAATAGAGCATGATGAAAACCATGATTACCGCTAAAACTGTGCCTCCAATAATGCCCAATAAATAATAGAGGCTTCTCTTAATGATCATTCCTATCACCCCAATCGCCACATTATAAATCAATATGCCGATAATCAGATCCAGCAGTGTCTCATTAAGTTCACTTAGTTTAACTCTTATCATCATCAGAACCCTCATCATTCGCTCTTATAATCAGGTTGTAAACGCCCTTAAAGCCGCCTCCAATCCCAAGCAATAAGAAAGGAATAAAAAAATAATGAGTGCCAAGCTTGCGATCCAGGAAAATTCCGATAAACATACACAAAAAGATCGATGTAAGCATCGTAATACCAAGCTGTGATATTAAGAATAACATTTTAACCACTTTGCGATTTTCTTTCATCTTTTTCTCCTTTTTCGAAGTGTCACTCATACAAATGGACATAGTACGCCCTATTATTGAATTATAACATATTTATACAAATGTTCGCAATAAAAAGGCAAGAAGGTGCAAAAAACTAAACATTTCTGCACCTTCTATTCATTATATTAATCATTTGCAATTTAATTTATTAATCCCACTCAAATGCACCTGTATAAAGCTGATAATAGGTACCTTTTTTCGCGATCAGCTCATCATGTGTGCCTCGTTCGATGATGTGTCCGTGATCAAGAACCATGATACAGTCACTGTTTCGAACCGTAGAAAGTCTGTGGGCAATGACAAATACGGTCCTTCCTTCCATTAAGTTGTCCATACCTTCAGAAACCAATGCTTCTGTACGAGTATCAATCGAGGAAGTCGCTTCGTCTAGGATCATAACCGGATGGTTTGCAACTGCTGCACGGGCAATGGATAAGAGCTGTCTCTGACCCTGGGAGAGGTTCGAACCATTTGCCGTAAGCATTGTATTGTATCCGTCAGGAAGTCGTTCGATAAAGCTGTGTGCATTGGCAAGCTTTGCTGCTTCGATACAGTCTTCATCGGTTGCAACTAATCGTCCATAACGAATATTTTCCATAACCGTTCCGGTAAATAAGTTTACATCCTGTAATACGATTCCAAGAGAATGTCTTAAATCGTGTTTTTTGATTTTATTAATATTGATGCCGTCATAACGAATCTTTCCATCAGGAATATCGTAAAAACGGTTGATCAGATTGGTAATAGTTGTTTTACCAGCACCGGTTGCCCCTACAAAGGCAATCTTCTGACCCGGCTCTGCGAATAAAGTAACGTCATGCAGAACCATTTTCTCAGGAACATAGCCGAAATCCACGTATTCAAGTTCTACGTGACCTTTTAACTCTTCATAAGTAACAGTTCCGGTCGCTTTATGTGGATGCTTCCATGCCCAAAGAC
>JAZUED010000069.1:0-2201 GCA_045640005.1 Candidatus Fimousia sp. | reverse complement strand
GATGCCCGATTGCACGGGAAAGTCGATTGATGACTGCCTTTGTATGGGTATGACTATGGGTATGTCCATGGCCGTGTCCCTCGCTCAAGTCATGGCTGTGGGCAATTCCATGTTCATGCATATATTCATGATCCATTCTATCCTTACCCATTACTTTTTCTTCCTCCAGAAAATCTTAGTTACCAGTTTCTCTCCAGTATCCTTATCTTCCTTGATTCGAACTTTTAAGATATCCCCTTCACCAGAGGTATTCATAATTGTTTTTAATGCTCTGTAAGTAACACGGTAATTATAAATCTGTGCCCCCACACGCATACGATAGAATTCTCCATCCACAGATCCGATAAAAACAGCTTCTGTATCATAGACATCTAAATTAGTGCTGCTTGAAACAGCGCTTGCACCTGGTGTGTATACATAAAAGCTTTCATAGGAGTTACCCATAACCAGCGTTTTACCAATCTCTTTGATTTCAAGTGCGCTGTCTTCCGGACCATAATAATAAATCTTAAATTTCTTATCCTTGTCCTGATAATGCTTTCTTAATGTCTCTTTCACACTGTCTAAAACCGTTGCATAATAATTTTCTGCCCCATTGACATAGAATTCATCGTCTGGATCAAGCTTTTTCGCTGTATAGAATAAAGATTTGTCAGAAAATACTACTTTATAGCCATTATCCTTATCAACGGTAATCTTCTCTTCGAGATCAAGATCCCATCCGGTTGTATCTTCGATTCCTTTGATCAGCTTTTCCGGTGTCAGTTTTCCTGTGTATGCCATGTTGTAAGCCCCAAAATCATCTCTGCTTCCGATGTAAACCTTCGTCATCTGAATGATCTCGGTTGTTTCCTGCGTTTCCTCTTGTTCCTCTTCTTTATTTCGTCCACATCCCGTGAACATCATAAGACTGGTGCAAAACATCAACATAAGCACCAAAAGATATTTTTTCATTCTACTCACTCCTCGTTTACTTCCATTCAGCTACAATCTGCTGATAAACTTCGAAAAATGGTTTTCCAAGCTCTCTTGCAATCGCTGCAACGCTTTCATATTCCGGATAAGCTCGCTTATATCCTTCCCCGTCACTGCAAATCTTTACATCTACATCCCCCAAAGAAGAGGCAAATGTTTCGTTTCTGCGTCGAAGTACGGTTCGTTCCATCTTCATTTTTCGAATGCCGATCGTAGTCGTTTCTGCGAAAATGATACCTTCCATCTCGGAAACCTTGGATTCGTCACAGACCACATTTAACACATAGGCCGGACGATTCTTCTTCATAAATACCGGAATATAATGTACATCTCTTGCGCCGGCGCTCATGAGTCGTTCCATCGTATATCCAAGAACTTCCCCGCTGCAATCATCGATGTTGCTTTCTAATTTATAAATCGCGTCATTCTCTGTCCCAGTCTTTTCGATCATCATGGCACGAACTAAACTTGGACGTTCATATTCACGTTTTCCTGCTCCGATACCCATCTTTGTAATCTTATAAGATGCAGGAAGCTTCTTACTTGTGATCAATGCTGCTGCAATTGCTGCTCCGGTTGGGGTAACAAATTCACCTTCAATACCAAGTGGGTGAAGCACTAATCCAAGTGCAGCCACAATATTGGCTGTTGCCGGTACTGGCACTGGAATCATGCCATGCTGACAGCGGATAAATCCTTTTCCTTCGGATAATTCCGGTATAATCACTTCTTCAATGTCAAGCAAATCCACACATACCGCTGCTGCAATAATATCTACAATAGAATCTACCGCCCCTACTTCATGAAAATGCACCTGATCCTTTGGAAGTCCGTGTGCTTTGCTTTCAGCTTCTGCTAATATGTCAAAGATTTTTACCGCCAGTGCTTTCGCACGGTCGGAAATTTCTGTATGTTCAATAATATGTAAAATATCAGGTAAGCCACGATGTTCATGGTGGTGATGATGATTCTGATCGTGTCCATGATGATGGTGGTGATGGTGATGCCCGTGCTCTTGATCATGGTCGTGATGGTGATGTCCGTGGTCGTGATGGTGATGTCCGTGGTGATGCTCGTGCCCGTGGTCGTGATCATGGTCATGGTGATGCTCGTGCCCGTGGTCATGATGATGTCCATGAAGATATTCCATATCATGATCATGATTTTCATGAACCGCATCTAATAATACGGAAAAATCACATGCATCCAGGCCACTTTTTGATACG
>JAZUED010000068.1:0-11663 GCA_045640005.1 Candidatus Fimousia sp. | reverse complement strand
ATTCACCTTCATTTATGTAATTGAAAATCCCAACCAGAGTCTCATCATCATCGGACATTTCTAAAGTAAGAACGGTATACCCATTGTCCGGATTGCGGTAGCGGATATGCTCTACATAGCCTTCTACTCTTCCCATCTTGTTCACCTGCCTAATACGAACGAAGCCGGAAGCACAAATCGTACTTCCGGCAAAAGTTTTAAATTCTTGTTCTAATCTATTCTGGTTCTCTTACGCCAGCTAAGAATTCTACATATCTACCTGTACCAACTGCTACAGCTGTTAATGGTTCTTCTGCTGTCATTGTGTTGATACCTGTGTTTTCTTCGATTAATTCTTCTAAACCGTTAAGTAAAGCACCGCCACCTGTTAATACGATACCACGGTCAGAGATATCTGCTGCTAATTCTGGTGGAGTTCTTTCTAAAACGCTGTGTACAGCATCTACAATCTGGTATGCTGGTTCTTTTAAAGCTTCTTCTGTTTCTTCAGAAGTTACTGTAACAGTTTTTGGAAGACCTGTTACTAAGTTACGTCCGCGAACATCCATAGTTACGCTTTCCGGACGTCTGTAAGCTGTACCAATGTTGATCTTAATATCTTCTGCTGTTCTTTCACCAATTAATAAGTTGTGTTTTTTACGCATGTAACGAACGATTGCTTCATCAAAATCATCACCTGCAACTTTGATGGATGTAGAAACTACAACGCCACCTAAGGAAATAACAGCGATGTCAGCTGTACCACCACCGATGTCAACGATCATATTACCAATTGGTTTGGAAATATCAATGCCTGCACCGATTGCTGCTGCAACTGGTTCTTCGATGATTTCTACTGTACGAGCACCTGCTGCGTATGTAGCATCTTCAACTGCTTTCTTTTCAACTTCTGTAGCTCCGGATGGAACACAAACGCTGATACGAGGTTTTCTTCCGAATAAGGATTTACCTGTTGTTTTGCCGATGAAGTACTTTAACATCTTTTCTGTTACTGTATAATCAGAGATTACACCCTGACGAAGAGGACGAACTGCAACGATGTTACCTGGTGTTCTACCAAGCATTAATCTTGCTTCTTCCCCAATTGCTTTAATTTTGTTTGTGTTGCGGTCAAATGCAACTACGGAAGGTTCTCTTAAAACTACTCCCTTACCTTTTACATATACGAGTACACTTGCGGTACCTAAATCAATTCCGATATCTGTGCCTGATGCCATAGCTATCTCCTTTCTCAAATCTTCTATCTTGTTTTCTCATCCCGAAAACCGGGTTATTACTCAGTAAATTTCATGTATACAAACGTACACTACTTTATTATAAACAAAAAAATAGAAATTTCAATTCCAATTTTATTTCTTCACAAATTATTAAGAAACTCACGCGCTGAGGAAACTTCGTTGCATAGAACAAAGTGTGCTTTGCACACTTCGCGCCCGAGCGGAATGCGAAGCATTAATTTCCTGTATATCAAAAAAAGAGGAATGACTGATGCCATTCCTCCAAATCTTACTCTTATATACTAGTCTTCAACACCTTTGCTAGCTAAGAAGTTGATTACATCGCCGATTGTCTTTAACATTTCAGCATCATCTGTTGTAATTTCGATGTCATATTCATCTTCTAAAGCCATTACTAAGTCTAATAAATCTAAAGAATCTGCATCAAGATCATCTTTAAAAGATGTATCCTCTGTAATTTCATCTACGCTGACACCAAGTGTTTCAGCAATCAGTTCTGCCATTTTTTCAAACATAGTTCCCATATCTCCTTTTAAACTCAAAAATGCGCCATATTTTTTATAGGCCTGTATGACGATAGCCTTACGCTTTTCTAAACTCATTATACTAACAGACTAGTATTAACGCAATCATTTTTTATGATAATATTTTGAGTTTTTGGCAACATTACTAAAATACCGCTCTATTTACTGTTCTTCGGCAAATGCATCCCAAGGAATATCAATTTTTACACCACGTGTAATAACATCATCAATATGAAGAAGGAGTGGATAATCTTCTTCTATTAACACACCACGTTTTGCCATATCACGAACAGCCTGAGCAGTTCTCTGCGCAATAACAACTGCTTCTACTGTTTCACCAGCAAGCATTTCCTTTGCTTCCACATAAGGAATACCTTTGCCAAGTAAGATACCCATGCGACGGCTTCTCCCATTAAATACAGTTACATAAAGATCTCCCACGCCATGGATTAAGTTGATTGGTTCTCCACCAACTACATCAAGTAAGCGCATCATTTCCTTCATGGACTGACCAAATAACATTGCCTGTGCATCAAAGAGTTTAAAATCATCGCCACGTAATTCTTCCATACCGATTGCAGTTGCAGTTGCCATGGCATATCCATTTTTCAATGCTACAGAACATTCCACACCAGTGATATCTGTAGATAAACTGATATGATAATAATCTGTTGTGAGCATATTTTTAAATTTACGAAGCACTTCCATGTCTTCTCCACAGAATGCAACATGTGTCTGATCATGATTTGCAAGCTTTAATGCGATACAAGGGCCCCCAATTGCATTTAAGGATAATTTCTTTCCTTCCGGAAGCATGCGCTGCCAGTAATATGGATAAGGTACTAAAGTGCCATCTGGCTCATTGATCATACCCTTTGTTACTGTGATGACTTCCATACCATCTGGAAGTTTAGGAAGAATCTCTGTTCCAAACCAGTCTACGCCAAAGCTTGAAACACCGCCGATTACTACATCTGTGCCATCAAGTGCTTCTTCTAACTCTTCTAACTGATAATATTTGCAGCTATCATAAAGAGTCGCTTTTAAAGTCATATGATAGTTGTCTTCTCTTAAGCGGTCGATAATTTCTCTATCAATGTGCGTACCTACGAGACGTACTTCGTTTCCATTTTCAATCGCTGGAAATGTTAATGCAGATCCCATCTGTCCGGATCCAATAATTGTAATTACACTCATTTCTATTCTCCTTTATATTTACCCATTAATTTTTGCAAATGTTCCTGATACTGATTTCTGACTGTAGCTGGCTCGATAATCTCCATATGTTCGCCAATACCGGTTACCCAGCCAAAAAACTGCTGACTAACGGATACTAATACATTCACATGAAAATGGTCAGATCCCTCCGGAACCATCATCACATCCGTTCCGAAACGATCGATAATAACACCAGCCAGGAAATTACGGCATCGTAAAGTTACATGCTCATCTTTACCACCGTACATTCCAAATGTCTTTTTCGCAAACTCAGCCAGATTAAACTGATCAAAGTTTTCTTTTCCAATTCGTTTATCTTCACAAAGAGAGATATTTTGCATCTTATCTACGCGGTAATGCTTGATCAGGTTGCTTTCTTCCTCATATGCAATGAGATAATAGTTTTCATCATCCCATGTAAGCGACCATGGACTAACTGTATAGAGCGCACCACCTCTTTTGGCCTTTAGCTCCTTCTTAGTCGTCCATTCATGATACTTATATTGAATCTGAACATCATTCGCAATCGCCTCTGAAATTGCATCTACATTATAGTAAATGGTTTCATTACTGGTTTTCGGACGATTTCTGACAACTACCTGTCGATTCAGCTGTTTTGCTTCTGCACGACTTGCAAGTGTCTCAAGCTTTTTGATCAGATCCATGGATTTTCTCTCTGTGATAAACTTAGCAGACTGCACCACATCCACTAAAAGCTTTAATTCCGGCAATTCGAACTGTCTTGAAGCAATATAATATCCGGATTTCTTGCCTCGAACCTGAATAATATCAAGCCCATACTCCTTAAGCGCCTCCACATCCTGATAAATGCTCTTTCGTTCCGCCTTCAGGTCATATTCATTTTCTAAAATACGAATCAAATCCGCAGCAGATAAAATATGATCCTCATCGGATCTCTCCATCAAAATCTGCATCGTACACAAAAGTTTCTGTTTTTGGTTCTGTGATGCCATAATCTTTCTCCCCTGTTTGCAAATGCTTCATTTTCCTCTTATCAGAAATTATTTTATCATAGAAAAGCACCTAAAACCATTTTTTAAGCTCTTTTATACATTATTTCTAGCTGTTTCTACTTTACATTTTGCAAATTATCTGATATTTTAAATTCCTAATTGCTTTTTTCAATAAAATCCGTTTATCATGAAAATGCAATTTTGTTTCAGTTTTAATCTATCCAGGAAATAAGTGAGGTATAAGAAGATGAAACCAATCAAAGAGGGTAAAGTAAGAGAAATCTATGACAACGGCGACAGCTTAATCATGGTTGCTACAGACCGAATCAGCTGTTTTGATGTAATTTTAAATAATGAAATCACAAAGAAAGGTACTGTACTTACACAGATGTCTAAATTTTGGTTTGATTTAACAGAAGATATTGTTCCAAACCATATGATTTCTGTTGATGTAAAAGACATGCCTGAATTCTTCCAGCAGCCAAAATACGATGGAAACTCCATGATGTGCAAAAAATTAGAGATGCTTCCTATCGAATGTATCGTTCGTGGCTACATCACAGGTTCCGGCTGGGCTTCCTATCAGGAAAATGGCACTGTATGTGGAATCACACTTCCAGAAGGCTTAGAAGAATGCTCCAAGCTTCCTGAACCAATCTATACACCTTCCACAAAAGCAGAAATCGGCGATCACGACGAAAACATCTCCTTCGAAAGATCTGTGGAAGTACTTGAAAAACAGTTCCCAGGAAAAGGCGAAGAATACGCTGCAAAATTACGCGACTACACACTTGCACTCTATAAAAAATGTGCAGATTACGCAGCAGAACGCGGAATCATCATCGCAGATACAAAATTTGAGTTTGGTTTAAATGAAGATGGCGAAATCATCATCGGCGACGAAATGTTAACACCAGACAGCTCCCGTTTCTGGCCAGCAGATACATATGAAGTAGGCCACGGCCAGCCATCCTTTGACAAACAGTTTGCACGTGACTGGTTAAAGGCGAATGAGCATGACTGGACATTGCCACAGGAAATTGCGGATAAGACTATCGCTAAGTATTTAGAGGGTTATAAGTTAATTACTGGGAAAGAGCTTTAATTCAACGAGGCGCATGGCTTTGTTTGCATCTCGATTAAAAATCGTGAAAGACTAACAAAAGCAGCTTCTCCTTTGGTTATTCCGAATGTCTATTGGAGTCAAGTACACTCCTGAAAAATAAAGAAGACTGTAGGGCTGATTCGAATCTCTAACGAGCTTCGTCTCCGACCTACAGTCTTCTTATTTTTTACGTCCTGTTCATGACACAATAGACATTCGCCATCAGGAGAAGCTGCTTTTGAGTCTTTCTACGATTTTTATCAAATGATACAAACAAAGCCATGCGCCTCAAATTAAAGCTCTTTCCCCGATAATTAACTTATAACCTTCTAAACTACAGCGGCAATTGAATTACTGCGGATGTCGATCATAATCCTAAAATGCGCTCGGGGCATGAGTTTGATTTCCTTAAGTGAATCTATAAAATAATGATTGCAGATACAGGCCTTCAATATTTGTTGCCACGGTTTTTCTGAGCAATGATAGAAAGACTCAAAAATATGTTTTTCTTGATGAAAAATGTCTGTTGGCGGCATGAACAGGACGCAAAAAAATAAAAAAGACGGTTAGTCGGAGACGAAACTCGTTAGAGGTTCGATTCAGACATACCGTCGTTTTATTTTTCAGGAGTGTTCATCCTTCAACAGACATTTTAAATAATCAAAAGAAAAACTATTTTTGTTAGTCTTTCATCATTGTTCAGTTACCGTGGTTACGAATACTGAAGGCCTGTATCCGAAATATTATTTTATAGGCTTACTTAAGAAAATCAAACTCATGCCCTGGTTCAGCCTTTAAGTAATGCTGCAGCTGATAAGCACACATAATCGCCACATTCTCCTCTTTTAAAATACGTCGTACTTCTTCTCGGTCCGCAAGTACAATTTCGATTTCTTCAGAATCTTCCTGTCCTGCTTTGCTTGGTGTACCGGTTGCATATCCATATACAGTACCGCAGGATTCATCTGTCATACCGATCGTTGTAAAGAATGGTTTGGAATACATATCATCCACATCAATCGGTGTTAATGTAAGGCCTGTTTCTTCGGAAAGTTCACGAACGCCTGCTTCTTTAAAATCTTCTCCCGCTTCGCAAAGGCCTGCAGGAAATTCATAAATAAATCCATTTAAAGGATATCGATATTGTTTTACTAATACAACTTTTCCATCGCAAATAGAGAAGATAATAACGCCATCCGCATTATTCTCATGGGTTACTGCCTTTAACTCTTCTACAGTCTTTGCGCGGGATGCAACGAAATATTTGCTGTCGCGGCCACTTTTATGAGTTACATCAAAAGTGAAAAAGTTTAAAAATTTATAGCTTGTTTCCTGTGTGATCTTACGAATTAATCCCATATCATATCTTCCTTTCCACTCATATAAAGAAGTGCTTCTTCTGCTGTTTTAATAAGATAAGAAATTGCTTCCACAGGATAACGTCCAACAGCTGTTTCTCCGGTAAGCATTACAGATGCAGCACCATCCATAACCGCATTGAAAATATCAGAAACCTCTGCTCTTGTTGGGACTGCACGAGTTTCCATGGATGCTAACATCTGAGTAACAACCATAAATGGTTTTTTCACCATACGGCACTGTCTTGCAATCTCTTTCTGAAGCACTGGAAGCTTCCAAAGATCCACTGCATTTCCAAGGTCACCTCTTGCGATTACGATTTCGTCTGCGACTTCTAATAATTCAGGTAAAATTTCAACACCTTCTAAATTTTCGATTTTCGCAAAAATACGGATATCGCCTGCACCGTTTTTCTCAAGTTCTTCTCTTAAATTCATTAAGTCTTTTTTATTACGAACAAATGGGAGCATAACACCAGTTACGCCAAATTCCTTTGCTACTTTTAAATTCTCTTTATCTGCATCAGTAAGAGTTGGAACCGGAATAGTAACACCTGGAAGAGCGATACTCTTACGCTGAACGACTTTACCTCCACGCAAAACTTTACAACGGATATCTTCCGGATCATCACCACCACGTTCAATTACTTCTAATAAGATTTTTCCATCATCAATTAAAATCTGCTGACCTTCTACTAAATAAGGAAGAATAATTTCAGGAAGTGGAAGAACATCAAGATAGATCATCTCATGATCCTGCCACTCTAAATTAAGCTGCATACGTCCAATACGAAGTTCCGGACCCTGTAAATCAATTAAAAGTTCCGGTTTGATAATACCTTCCTGATGTGCAGCTGCCAGATAGTTTGTAATCCATTCACTGCTGCTTTCTAAATTTTTATGGGAAAGATTCAATCTCATCCCGTTCATTCCCTGACGAAACATTCTTTTTAATACATTCATGCTGGCACATGCCGGTCCTAATGTTCCATAATAAACCATCGTAACAATTCCCCCTGCTTACATTGATGTAACGTTTGATGTAAATTCTTTTACCTGATCAAGCACCATACTAATCAGTTTATTTCTTGCTTCCACACTTGCCCAGGCAATATGTGGTGTGATAATAAGTTTATCACTGTCTTTTATTTTAACCAACGGATTCGTCACATCCATCGGCTCCTTGCATAATACGTCAAGCCCTGCACCCCTAATCTGACCAGACTCTAAAGCCTCATAAAGATCTTCTTCCACAACGATTGGTCCACGGCCTAAATTTAAGAAGATGCAGTTCTTCTTCATCTTAGCAAATGCTTCTTTATTAATTAATCCTTCTGTATACTCATCAAGCGGAGCATGAACAGAAATGATATCAGACTGTGCAAATAAGGTATCCATATCAACCTGTGTATAGCCATTCTGAGGTTTTGCACCGGATGCAGATGCATAAATCACTTTCGCGCCAAATGCTTCTGCAATACATGCTACTTTACGTCCAATATTTCCAAGTCCGATAATCCCCCAGGTTGCTCCTGCAATCTGATGAAATGGTTTTTCTAAATTTGTAAACATCGGATACGAACAATATTCTCCGCTCTTTACAAACTCATCATAATAACGAAGCTTCTCTTCTACATAAAATAACAACGCAAACGTATGCTGCGCTACAATATCTGTAGAATATCCAGCTACGTTCTTCCATGGAATATCTCGCTTAGCCAGATATTCTTTATCTAAATTATTTGTTCCTGTTGCCGAAACGCATACAAGTTTTAAATTTTTTGCTTCTCCAATGGTCTCTTCATTTACAAGCACTTTGTTGACTACGATAATGTCAGCATCTTTTGTACGAAGAGCTGCCTCCTCACTCGTGGAATTTTCATAAGTTATTAATTCTCCGTATGCCTTAAATCCGGATAAATCAATATCATCACCCAGTGATTTGGTATCTAAAAATACAATCTTCATATTACAAGTCCTCCATTTTTTATTATAGCATAAATCAGCCCTCAAACTCTATAAGAACTCTCAATCTGGCAGGAGCATTTGCAAATCCTCTTTTGCGCTTGTAACAAATTCGTAACAATTAGTTCATAAAACTTGACATTTTGTGACTTTTGTATTACTATTTAACATGTGAATACGAAACAACTTATATTCGAGGTACTTATTATGAAAAAATACTTATTATTAATCGCATTATTATTCGGAATGATTCTTATGACTCCTGGTTTTTGTAAACAGGTTTCAGCTAAAAATACATATACAATCAACACATCCACAGCTCCTTGCAACGGAGATTACAGAAGATCTAATCATTACAACGGTAATACAAAGCATTATTTCACTCTTCGTTCTTACACAGAAAAACTTAGAAAAGAAGGCGGCGGAACATTAGTAGTAAAAGCAGGTACTTATAAACTTACTAATACTATTTATATTCCTTCTAATACAACTATTGTTTTTGAAAAAGGCGTAACAATTAATCATTGTGAAAAAACAGGAGTAAAAGGATTAAAGGCTTCTGATTCTTTATTCCAGTTTGTTGAAGGTAAGAATGCTTCCAAGAAACACGGTTATGGCGGCGTTCACAATGTAACCTTCAAAGGGAATGGTGCTACATTAAACTGTGGCGGACATGCAATGGGATTTATCATGGGACACAACAAAGACATCAAGATTTCTGGCATCAACTTTGTTAACATGAAATCCAACAAACATTTAATCGAACTTAACAGTTCTAAAGATGTTACAATTTCAAATTGTACTTTTAATGCAAACACTGCTAATAAGAGCGGTCACAAAGAATGTATCAATATTGACTACGATTACAAAAAAGGATTTAATAACAAGTGGGGAAGTCATGACAAAACACATTGTCAGGATATCACTATTAAAAACTGTACTTTTAAAAACTCTCGTGTTGCTATTGGTTCTCATTACAACAAAACAAAGAAATATCATACAAATATCAAAATTGCTTCCTGTTCTTTCTCTAACATCAAGAAAGGCTGGGTAAAAGGTCTTCATTGGAAGAATGTAACACTTTCTAATTTATCTTATGCAGATAAAGGCAGCATCTCTGTAGCAGCTGCTAAAAAGCAGGGATTACTTCCTGAATTAAGCTTAAGTCAGGTTAATGAAAAATACGATGGAATCGAAGATAAAGATGACGATATCGATGTTGACAGCGATTATGATTACGACGTTGATGTAGATGTTAATTTCGATCTTGATGTAGATATCAAGGACGTAGATATCGCTTTAGAAGCAGTAGATGAAGCTTTAGATTATGACTTATAAAAAATATGACTAAAAAAAATAAGCGTATCGATCAATTTGATCGATACGCTTTCTTTTTTGTTTTTAATTAAATGTAATAACCTATTGTTTTTCTATCGTTCTGTCTGTTCGCGTTAGTTAATGTATCTTATAAGAACACATATTTAAGAACGAATAATACAGCTAATACATACATAAGTGGTGTGATTTTCTTTCTGTGACCACAGATTACGTTGATGATTACATAAGAGATAACACCGATTGCGATACCTTCAGAGATACTATACATTAATGTCATGCAAAGTAAGCAAAGGTATGCTGGAATTGCTTCTGTGAAATCATTGAAGTTGATTTCTGTAACAGCACTTACCATTAAGAATCCTACGAAGATTAATGCGGATGCTGTAGCAAAGCTTGGGATTGTAATAAATACTGGTGCAAAAACGATTGCTACTAAGAATAAAAGACCTGTAACAACAGAAGCTAAACCTGTTCTACCACCTTCAGCTACACCAGAAGAGCTTTCTACGAATGTTGTTGTTGTGGATGTACCAAGCATAGCACCGATGGATGTTGCGATCGCATCTGCAAGTAATGCCTGTTTTACACGAGGTAATCTGCCCTCTTCATCTAACATATTTGCTTTGTTTGCTACACCAATTAATGTTCCTAATGTATCAAACATATCAACAAATAAGAATGCACACATGATTGCGAAGAAGTCAAAAAGGTTAACATTATTACCGGATAAATCGAAACACTTCATGAATGTTGTACTGATGGATGTCACGTCAAAAGAAGACCAAGATGGGATTAAGCTGAAAAATCCTGCTTCAATATCAACCTGATAGATTCCTGTTAACTGACAAAGGATACCAACCAGCCATGTTGCCACGATACCGATTAAGATGGAACCTTTTACATTCTTAACATAAAGAATGGAGATTAAGATTAAACCAAATAATGCAAGTAAAGCACCAATACCAACTGTATGGAAGTTTTCTGTAAAGTCTACAATTTCAACTAATGTAGCACCATCTACAACTAAGTTCGCATTCTGTAAACCAATGAAAGCTACGAATAAACCAATACCAACAGAAATACCTTTCTTTAACTGGAATGGAATTGCATTAAAGATTGCTTCACGTACATTTGTTACAGATAACACGATGAAGATTAAACCTTCCACAAATACTGCTAATAAAGCAAAATTCCAAGTGTAACCCATAGAACCACATACGGTATATGCAAAGTATGCATTAAGACCAAGACCAGGAGCTAATGCAAATGGATAGTTTGCAAGTAATGCCATAGCAAGACAGCCGATAAAAGAAGCAATTGCTGTAGCAATTAAGATTGCATTAGAATCCATTCCGGATGCAGAAAGAATTGATGGGTTAACTGCGAGAATGTATGCCATAGTCATGAAAGTAGTAATACCAGCAACTACTTCTGTTCTTACGTCAGTACCATTCTCTTTGAGTTTGAAAAAGTTTTCTAACATAGTTTCTCCTCTCCCTTTTCATATTCAATTGTAATAAAAATGAATATTTCGCATATTCTTGTATTAGAAAATATACGAAACATTACCACCAAACGAGTATTTATGATAACACAAAAAAGGCTAAAATGCACGCATTTTAGCCTTTTTTTATACATATTGATTTCAAATAATTAACAATTTTTTATTACAAAAAAGAATAATCTGTTTCCAGGAATCATCAGTCCTTGCTCTTATAATACAATCTGCATTGACAATAGCCTTCAAAATCAGGATCCGCAATCTGATCTTTAAATTCCTGGCAGATGCATTTAAATTCAGGGAGCTTAGGGAGACGGCAAGGACAATAGCCATCCTTCTTCTTTAATCCTTCTTTGATTCTTGCAACAATTTCTGCGTCTTCATTTAATCGAACTGCCATAATCACAAGTCGGATCGTAGCCATGTCGTTCTGTGAGCCAAG
>JAZUED010000067.1:0-17228 GCA_045640005.1 Candidatus Fimousia sp. | reverse complement strand
CAATCTGAATTTGATCGATGGATGGAGGTATTTTACAAATATCGTGGTGAGTTGTTAACTGGTGGAATCTGTATCAAGGAATTTCTGGATCTTAAGCATTACGATAATAGAACCAATGAGTATCGAGTATTCTATATTAATCATGAAGTAGCAACTATCAGCAGGAACTCGGCTCAGGCAACAGATGCTCCACTTCCGCCAATGAATTTGATTGAAAAATATAAAAACCTCAATAGCGATTACTACACCATAGACTATGCAGAACTAGAGGATGGTTCATGGAAAATTATAGAAGCTGGTGACGGTGAAGTATCTGGCTTATCAGAATTCCAGGACTATGAACAGTACTTCAGAGCACTGTATCAATGCTTCAAATAAAAGAAGGTGAATAAATTGAATTTAACAAAAACAAGCAGATTCATTAGTTTGATTCTGCGACATAAGCCAGAAACCATCGGCATCTCTCTTGATGAACACGGCTGGGCAAATGTTTCGGAATTGATTGATGGAATTTCAAAAACACAATATATCGATATGGCAATGTTGGAGAAAATCGTTGCGACGGATAATAAGCAGAGATATTCCTTCAATGAAGACAAGACTTTGATTAGGGCTAATCAGGGCCATTCTATTCCAGTTGATGTTGAACTGCCTGAAACAAAACCGCCAATTATCCTGTATCATGGGACTGGAGAAAAGTATGTGAAGTCAATCGACGAGCAGGGATTGATTCCAAAGAGTCGTTTGTATGTTCATCTTTCTAAAGATGAAGCAACAGCAAAAACTGTTGGATCCAGACATGGGAAACCAGTAATTTACGAAATTCAAGCAAGGGAAATGTATAACGATGGATATGTATTTTACTTGTCTGTAAATGGTGTTTGGCTCACCAAAGAAGTTCCAGCAAAGTACATGAAAAAAGTATAAATTTCGAAGAGTAAATGGATTTTTCACATTGATTTGTGGGAATGGATGGCAGATTATGATTCCATTCCCACTTTTTTTATATCATTTCAGATAATTTATTGTTAGCATTTTGGTCGTACTGATAATTGTTAATGATATTCCCATGGCACAATTTTTTAGATATGTGCCATCATGGGCATAATCTATTGAAGGTGTGGCACACGTGTGCTATCTTTTGATCAGAAACTTATGGAATAAACGTTAGATGAAGTTCAGATTTGTGAGGTATTGAAAATGAATGAAGAAATAGATAAATTGATACAGAAAACAACGATGGAATTATTGAAGCATAAAGAATATAAAGATATTCAAATGAAAGAAATTGCTGAAAAATCCAATATCGGAAGAAGAACCTTATACAGATACTTTGCTTATAAGGATGAAATTATGAATAAGATTGTAAGCGAGTTGATGGATGATTTTGCAGACATAGTGAATCAGGTAAATCGAATGGATTTAGAAGGGATTGCGTATGCATATTTCCTGTTCTGGGACAAGCACATTGAGGAAATGAAACTTCTTAAAAAGGCACATTTGATGTATTTGTTAGAAGATAATCTGCCAGATTTAGTCATGGGCGTTTCATTAAAAACAAAGTACAAGGATCTTACCAGAGAACAGTGGACGAAAGTAATGGATCAATGGTCTGAAGAAGATAAATATAATTTATGCTATATGCTTGCAGGATATTTTAAGGTGGCACAGCTCTGGATGGAGGAGAAGAACCGAAAATCTCCAGAAGAAATGGCAGTAATCATGAGAAGAATTGTACAAAGAGAATCTTAAGGAGTGCGGCAAATGAAGATAACAGCATTAGTTGAGAATACCTCAAATACAGAGCTTAGAGCGAAACATGGGTTGTCGCTCTATATAGAAACAAAACAACATAAGATTCTCTTTGATCTGGGACCGGAGCATACCTTATTTGAAAATGCAAAGAAGAGAAATATTGATCTTTCAAAGGTAGATACGGTGATTATTTCGCATGGGCATATGGATCATGGAGGAGCGTTGGAAGAGTTTTTGAAAATAAATTCCACTGCAAAAATATATGTTCAAAGAAGTGCTTTCTACCCACATTTCAGTAAAACATTATTTTTGAAAGTACCAGTTGGATTAGAGAAGCATTTGCAAAACAATGAACAGATAATCTTACTGGATGGGGATTATGTGATTGATGGTGAGTTGTCACTATTTATTGTTGATAAAACGGATAAATGTCATTCTACGATGAACGATGTGCTTTATGAAGGGGATAAGAAAGATGCTTTTTTACATGAACAAAATCTGATCATTGCAGAAAATAAAGTGGCACTGATTATGGGATGTGGCCATGCAGGTGTTGTAAATGTCATGGAGAAAGCAAGTACATATCAGCCGGATCTGTGTGTCGGTGGTTTTCATCTTTTCAATCCGGTTACAAAGAAAAGTGTACCTGCGATGCTATTAGATGATATTGCGGCTGAATTACAGAAGTACCAGAATACCGATTTTTATACTTGCCATTGCACAGGGAAGAAAGCATTTCGTTATTTATCTGAGCAAATGGATAATATGCATTATATTTCCTGTGGCGAGATGATTGTTACATAAATATAAAAAGGTCTTCACGGTATCGTGAGGACCTTTTTGAACTTGCAATGTAATAAAAAAGTTATTCAACGGCTGTATTCAGACCAATGAGCAGCCAGGCATGCATTGGGTAATCGATTTCGCTTCCACAATAAGTGCAGGCTTTGCCATCGTATAAACTATAGGAACCGCCACAGCATTCACATTGAATTTTGCTAGGTTCGAATATGTTCTTTGTCTGGTTCTTGATATGTTTTACGAAGGACATGGTAATTTTTTCTTTTGTCCATGTGGCACTTTCTTCTGACGGATCAAAACGAAGCACCATCGTATGCATAACAACATCAATCAGCACCTGATCATATTCTTTCTGTTTGCTTTCATGATACAGGGCATAACCGATATCGATTTTTCCACGAAGTTTGTCACTTTTAGACTGTTCAATCTGTTTTTGAGAATATCCTGCCACACGAAGAGATAGATCCTGGATTTTAAATTGCGTGTTACAGTAAGGACATCCGGTAAGCAGCTCTTCACGGGGAGCGTAATTTCCGCAGTTTGGACAGGAAATGAATCCGTCATTGTTGTATTTTGCACCTGCCAGCAGATAATGACAGATTCTCCAGTCATCATCCTGATATACGACTTTATCTAATATGCGATAAGTTCTTTTGAGTTTTACTGGTTCATCTGCTTCCGCTACATCATACTGGGAGGAAGAATAACGCTTTACTTCCATATCCATGGCAGCAGAACCAATATCTGTAGATTTTTCGATGGTCATAGTGATGCCCATTTTATCAAGACGTTTCTTTTGTGCCATCAAAGAATACCCAAGATCCTGGGTGATATGTCCGATGGTTTTTCTCTTTGCAAAATATTCATAGAGCTCGTTTTTGAAGTAATTGACCATCCTTGAAACTTCTTCATCATAAGACACAGAGATGGAATCGCTATTGGTATCTTCAGCGACTACATTCTTTGCCTTTGATTTGCGAATCATACTATATATGGGTATGAATACAACGTGTGACAATTGTTCGTGGTGGATGAATAATATTTTGCGGAAATTATCGGAAATTTTACGGAAATATATCGGAAATAAATAGATAAAATTTCTGATAAATGCTATAATATTTCTGAAAGAGGTGATGAAATGACGGATATCAGATATATTTCAACAAAAGAAGCTGCAGAAATCCTTGGATTATCCACAAGAAGAATTGTTGGATTGTGTAATGACGGAAAACTTTATGGTGCTGTGAAAGCAGGACGAAATTGGAAAGTTCAAGAGGAAGCGGTATATAACTATAAGGGTATGACAAAACCTGATGTAGAAAAAACAGAGATTCTTTCCTGTGCAGTTGGAAACACCTCTTATATGGATGTGGTAAAGAACAGCTATTATGTAGATAAAACACTTTTGATTCGTGATCTCATTGATGATCAGGTCCCGGTTATTTTGTTCACGAGACCGAGAAGATTTGGGAAAACACTTGCACTTGATATGCTTAAGGTTTTCTTTGAAAAGACTAAGCAAGATACATCCGTTTATTTTAAAGATAAGAAAATATGGGCATGCGGCGAAAAATATCAGAAGATGCAAGGTTCATTTCCTGTTATATCGTTCACCTTTAAAGATGCGAAATTTTCTGATTGGGACAGTACTTATGCTGCAATCAAAAGTATAATTCGAGATGAATTCATGAGACATGAAGAGCTTTTTACGAGTGATAGTCTTAACATGGTAGAACGAGATTATCTGAGTCGAATACAAACAGATGAGCTTAGCGAAGTGGAGTTTGCCAGAGCACTTCTGAATTTGAGTCGTATGCTTGAGAAGCATCATAAATCGAAGGTGGTAATTTTAATTGATGAGTATGATACTCCAATTCAGCAAGGACATACTAGAGGTTTCTATAACGAAGTAATTACTTTTATGAGAAATTTTATGTCAGGAGGACTTAAAGATAATGTGGCTCTTGCACGAGGGGTTCTTACTGGTATATTGCGTGTTTCTAAAGAGAATTTATTTAGTGGACTTAACAATCCAATTGTGAATTCTGTATTAGATGAAAAATACAGTAAGTATTTTGGATTCACAGTAGATGAAGTGAATGCTATGGCCTTGTATTATAGACAGGAAGAAAAACTTGATGAACTTCGTGAATGGTATGATGGATATCGTTTTGGAAATACAGAAATCTATAATCCTTGGTCCGTTGCTAATTATTTTTATAATAACGCTCAGGCAAAACCATATTGGACGAATACCAGCGATAATGAAATTATTAGAGAGATTATGGCTTCTCTTACGCCGGATATTGCAGAGAATCTGTTTGCTTTGATGCAAGGCGAGACAGTTCAGACGTCCTTAAATATGGATGTTATTTATCCAAGAATTACGGATGGAACAGATACGATTTTTAGTTTTCTGTTAATCGCTGGATATTTAAGACCGGTAAATGATACGGTAGAAACAGACTTTGGAACTTTCATAGAGTTGGAATTGCCTAATAAAGAAATTCGCAGAGTTTATAATACAGAAATCTTATCTTGGCTTAGAGAAAATGTAGATGGCAATGTTATGACAGGACTGGAAAAAGCACTCTATATGAATGATGGAAAGAAACTTCAGGAGTCTCTTAGAAAATACATGATTACCTGCATTAGCTGTTTTGATGGAGCCAAAGAAGAATTTTATCATGGTATGATGCTTGGCCTGGCTGCGGGAATGTCTTCAAGATATTATATCCGATCTAACAGAGAATCGGGGGAAGGCCGTTTTGATCTTGTTTTGGAACCGAAGATTCATTCATTGCCAGGTATTATTATGGAATTTAAGGCAACGAAGGATCAAATGAATCTATCAGCATATGCCGAAGAGGCACTAAAGCAGATTAATGATAAATATTTTGATAAGGATATGCAGGATAGAGGAATAATAGAAATCGTAAAATACGGTATTGCCTTTGCTGGCAAAAACGTAGAGATTATAAAAGGATAAACTATGTATGAAAATATATATTGATTTTGACGATGTTATTTGTGAGACAGCGAAATATTATACGATTATTGCAAAGAAGCTTTTTAATATAGATGTACCTTATGAAGAAGTAAAGTTTTTTAATTTACGAAAATCTTTTGGTCTTAATGAAGTTCAATATGAAGAATTGATGAAGGAAGGGCATACACCTGAAACATTGCTTGCATATGAAGAGACAAAGGGGGCTTCTGAAACAATCAACAAATGGGTGGACGAAGGACATGAGGTTTCTATCATCACGGGCAGACCGTTTGATGCTTATGAGCACTCCAGAGAATGGCTTGATATCCATCACTTAGAACGTGTACCATTGTTTTGTGTTGATAAATATGGAAGAGAAAGTGCTGATCAGAAATTTTCGTATAGTATGACCCTTGATGAACTTTATGAGATGACGTTTGATTTTGCCGTGGAGGATTCTCCTGCGGCATTTGAGCATGTGCTACATTTTGATGGTTGTATGGTGGCAGTGTATGATCGACCATGGAATCAGGATGAAGCATTTCCAAATGAGCGATTTGTCAGATGTTTAGACTGGAAAGCAATTGAGGAATTACTTGATAAAATAAGTTGATAGTAAAAAGGAGAACCCCTTATGTTTAGTTATATTTGGCCGCTAGGCCTTGTAGTTTTATCGAATGTTTTTTATCAGATTTGTGCGAAGTCAGTACCAGATAAGATGAATCCATTTGCATCGTTAACGATTACTTATGTAATAGGTGCAATTGCATCGCTTATTCTGTTTTTCGTATTAAATCATGACGGGAATATTATTCATGAATATCAAAAGACGAATTGGGCGCCATTTGTACTGGGACTTGTTATTGTTGGCCTGGAAGTTGGATATATTTATGCATATAAAGCGGGATGGCCGGTGAGTGTAGCGCAAATTGTACAGGCAGCAGTATTGGCAGTTATATTAATTTTCGTCGGATATGTGCTTTATAAAGAAGCGATTACATGGAATAAAATAGTTGGAATCATCGTCTGTCTGGCCGGATTAGGCCTGATTAATTTGAAATAATTGTTCTGACTAAGTCACTGAGCAACACTAAAATATAAATGGAGTGAAATATGTATCGAATTTATATAGTAGAGGATGACCAGGGAATCGCAGATGGCATCAATGCCTGCCTCATGAGCTGGGGAATGGAAGGCCGCATAGTCAACGATTTTCGAAAGGTTATGGAGGAGATGGAAGCATATGATCCGCATTTGGTGTTAATGGATATTACCCTTCCGTATATGGGCGGATATCATTGGTGTCAGCAGATCCGAAAGAATAGCTCTGTGCCGATTATCTTCATTTCATCTGCAACTGACAATATGAATATGATTATGGCCATGAATATGGGAGCAGATGATTTCATTGCAAAACCATTTGACCAGAGTGTGTTGATTGCCAAGATTTCGGCACTCTTACGAAGAACTTATGATTATGGGAAGAACAGTTTCAGCCTTCAGGCGAGAGGCGCAGTATTAAATACGGATAACAATACGCTCATTCATGAAGGAAACACGATTGAGTTATCCAGAAATGAATATCGTATCCTTCTTACGCTGATGCAAAATAAAAATAAGGTAGTCAGCCGTGAAAAACTAATGGAAGCTTTGTGGGAGACGGACTGCTTTGTGGATGAGAATACATTAACCGTTAATGTGGGACGTCTTAGAAAGACCCTAGAAGGCGTTGGATTAAAGAATATGATCAAGACGAAATTTGGTGTTGGTTATATTTTGGAGGATTAGCACATGCTTCGTAGATATATCAAATACAGAGCAAAAATGATCGCAATCTATGTGCTGCTAATCATCTTATTTGGAGCCTCTTATCTGCTTTTTAATATGCCACTGATTACAGTTTTGTATCCAATGGTACTTAGTTTTCTTATTTTAATCATTGCAGGAGTCATAGATTATTATAAGATAATGACGAAGCATAAAGAATTACAGGAAGATAATTATGTAGATTCATCGAATCTCATTGAAGAAGATTATCAGAAAATCATCGAAAAGCTAAAAGAAGAAGAACAGATTGCGAAAAGACAGGCGGCCACTGATTACAACAACATGATGGAATATTATACTGTTTGGGCTCATCAGATTAAAACGCCGATTGCGTCTATGCGACTGGCTTTGCAATCGGAAGACTCTCATTTGGCAAGACAATTAAGCAGTGATCTTAACCGTATTGAAGCCTATGTGGAGATGGTATTAACCTTCCTGCGGCTGGATTCTGACAGTACAGATTATCTGATTAAAGAGTATAATCTGGATGAAATGATTCGTGGATGCGTACGAAAGTTTTCCAGAGAGTTTATTATGAAGAAGCTGACTCTTAATTTTAAGCAGACAGGATATCAGGTTTTAACGGATGAAAAATGGCTCAGTTTCGTTATTGAGCAGATTGTATCCAATGCAGTAAAGTACACCAATAAGGGTGGCATCAGCATAGATATGAATCAGCCTGGAATTTTATGTATTGAAGATACCGGAATTGGTATTCCGACAGAGGATCTGCCACGTATTTTTGAAAATGGTTACACAGGCTTTAATGGTCGTGAAGATAAGCGTGCCAGTGGAATTGGTCTATATCTATGTAAAAGAATCTGTGATAACCTGGGGCATCGTATATGGGCTGATTCCAAACCAGGTGTTGGAACCAAAATCTATCTGGACTTAGGCGTCATCCCTGTAAAAATCGAATAAATGGTAAATGTGACATAGATGTAAGATTTGAGTAAGCAGATTCAATGGAATGAATCTGCTTTTTTTTTTAATATATAAGAAATTGCAAAGCGATTTCTTATATATTAAAAAAAGCACTCCGTGAGCTGCACACTCGCGCGAAAGGTAGATGTCGCTGTCGCGACCGCGCTCGGCGCGGGAGGTTCGCGAGCGAACCTCTTTTTTAATACTATAACTAACCTGAAACAATGATAGAAAGGAAGTGCAGTTATGAGCTTATTAGAAGCAAAAGAAATAAAAAAAGTATATAAAACACGTTTTGGAGGTGCCAGTGTAGAAGCACTGAAGAAAGTATCATTTTCTGTGGAAAAAGGAGAATATGTGGCGATCATGGGTGAGTCCGGAAGTGGCAAGACCACATTGTTAAATATTCTTGCAGCACTTGATAAAGCGACAGAGGGATCCGTCATCTTAGATGGCAAGGATCTAACGATGATCAAGGATAAAGATGTGGCAAAATTCCGCAGAGAAAATCTTGGTTATGTTTTTCAGGATTTTAACTTACTGGATACATTTACATTAGAAGATAACATCTATCTTCCATTGGTGCTTGCTGGTAAAAAGCCTTCAGAAATGAAAAAACGTCTGGATGAAATCGTGGGACCTCTCGGCATTGAAAAGCTTTTAAAGAAATATCCGTATGAAGTATCCGGTGGGCAGAAGCAGAGAGTGGCAGTTGCAAGAGCTTTGATTACGAATCCAGATATTATCTTAGCCGACGAGCCAACAGGAGCGCTCGATTCTAAATCTTCAGATGAACTGTTACAGCTTTTTAAGAAAGTCAATAGCATGGGACAGACCATTCTTATGGTAACCCATTCTACAAAGGCGGCAAGTAATGCTTCCCGCGTTCTCTTTATCAAGGATGGTGTGGTATATCATCAGATTTATCGAGGAAATGCTACCGACCAGCAGATGTATCAGAAAATCAGTGATACCTTAACGCTTCTTGCACAGGGAGGTGAAAAACGATGAGAATTGGTTTTTATCCAAAACTGGCAGCAGACAGTATGAGAAAAAATGGTAAATTATATGGACCGTATTTCCTGACCTGTATTCTCATGGTCGCAGTGTATTATATTATGCATTTTCTTGGGTATTCCGGTGTTATGAATGGAATGGCCGGAGCTGGTACTGCAACGAATATGATGCAGATGGGAACTTATATTATGACAATCTTTGCTTTATTCTTTCTGTTTTATACTCAGTCAACCTTGATTAAAGGACGTAAGAAAGAATTTGGGCTTTACAGTATCCTTGGGATGAGTAAAGTGAATCTGGCATATGTACTTTTTTGTGAGACTTTAATTACCTGGGTGATTGCTTTGGCTGGAGGATTAGTATCCGGAATCGGACTTTCTAAGCTTGCAGAACTTGGTTTTACAAGAATGATTGCAGTGCCGACTAGATATAGTTTTGAGGTTTCCATGAGTTCTGTCATGATGGCAGTCATTACATTTTCGATTATTTTCATCCTGATTTTCTTAAATTCTTTAAGACAGATTCAGTTTGCAACGCCGATTGAATTAGTAAGAGCAGATAAAGCAGGAGAAAAACCACCAAAAGCCAATTATGTGCTTGGAATCATCGGTTTATTATTTCTTGGAAGTGGATATTTTCTGGCACTTCGAATCAAACAGCCGATGGCAGCACTTTTATGGTTTTTCGTGGCAGTCATTCTTGTAATTATAGGTACTTATATTTTGATGGTTGCTGGTTCTGTCATGCTCTGCAGCCTCTTAAAGAAAAATAAGAATTATTACTATCAGACGAAGCATTTTGTATCTGTATCTTCCATGGCATACCGCATGAAGAGAAATGGTGCCGGTCTTGCTTCCATCTGTGTTCTTCTTACAGCGGTTTTGGTTATGCTCTCTTCTACTTCGGCTTTATTTACTGGATCGGAACAATGCTTAAATACCAGATATCCAAACGAAATCGGAGCATTTGCTTGCAAATATGGTTATGATAAGGGATTAAAGGATCTGGGAGTGAAACTCGATGAAGACTTGAAACATGTAGCCATAGAACATGGAGCAGAAATTAAAAATAATCAGACATTTTATGAATATTCCATCAGTGGATATTTTGAACATAGCAAATTAGATGTGAATTTAAACTCGAAATCTAACTTGGCTTTTATTGATTATGATAAGGTGGCACAGATTTTATTTATCGATGTGGAAGATTATAACAGAGTGTTTGGACATAAGGAAAATGTAGAACCAGGTCAGGCACTTGTCGGAACGGCAAAACCAATTGAAATTGATAATGAGATTACCATTGGTGAGATGACATTTGATGTGATTGGAAGAATTGATCAGCAGATAGAAGAGATTGATCCATCAGCGAAGATTTCTGCCAGTCCGGGAGTGTTTGTTATTGTAAATGATGTACAGGAAGTAGCAACTCATTTTACACAGTATAAGGATTTTAATGGTGAACCAATGTTAGCCTGGTTCTGGCATTGTCGATTTGACACCGGACTTGATGTAGATGGGCAGATTGCATTAGCAACAGCATTAGATCAAAAAATGAAAGAAGAGTTAACAAATTTACACTTTGATAATTCTTATTGCGAGAGTCATGAAGCCGAACGAGACGATTTCGTAAGTACGTTTGGTGGATTATTCTTCCTTGGAATTTTATTAAGTATCATTTTCTTAGTATCCTGCGTTATCATCATCTATTACAAACAGGTTTCAGAAGCATTTGAAGATAAAGCAAGATTCGAGATTATGCAGAAAGTGGGCATGACAAAAGAGGAAATTAAGGCAAGTATCAATTCACAGATGTTTACTGTGTTCCTGATCCCTATTGCATTCGCGTGTCTGCATTTAGCAGTGGTGCTTCCACTTATTCACAAGCTGTTGATGCTTTTTGGATTATATAATATTCCACTTTTGTGCATAACTGCAGCAGTATGTGCATGCATATGTGGTATTTTCTACGGCGTTGTGTATAAGATGACTTCAAAAGCATATTATCAGATTGTTTCTGCGTAAATAGATGTTGCTTTTTTCTTTCCTCTCTGTGGTATACCAAGTCAGATGTGTTAAAATGAATGTAAATGCAGTGAAAGAAGCATCAAGCTTATTAAGATGAAAGATAAAGGTATAGTATGAATAAATTTTTTGAGAAATTTGCAAGTGACAGTGAACGAAAGAAATTTAAAAAACAGGCAGCACAGCAGATTTGTAAAAAGAAATATCCAGATGTGAGATTAATTTCAAATGTATATTATGGAGATGGGTTTGAAGATTCGAATAAGAGTGTGAAATATAAAGATGATTCAAATTATTGCATGGATATTTTCAAGGACAATAAAAATAAAGCAAAGTATCCAATTATCATTAGCATTCATGGTGGTAGTTTTATGACTGGAAGCAAGGAATTTAATCATCCAATGTGCTTTGAATTTGCTTCCAATGGATATCTGGTTTATGACCTTGAATATCCTAAAATTCCGGAATGTACGATTGATGAGTTGCTAGAAGCAATTGTGGCAGCAATGAATGAGATTGGTCATTCTGCAACTTCATTAAATGGTGATACAGAAAATGTTTTTATTATTGGTGACAGTGCTGGTGCGTTGCTTTCTGTATATGCTACGGCAATCTTGCATAATCACAAGCTTGCAAAAGAACTTGGTTTAGGCAGGAATCTGTCAGGAATTCGAATTAAAGCTATGGGATTACTCAGTGGATTATATTATACGACAACGCGTGATTTTTATGGATTTTTCTTTCACTCCTTACTTTTTGGAAAAGAGTTGAACAATAATACATTAAAGAAGTACAAAAATCCAGAGATTTCAGATGTGATCGATACTCTTCCACCTTGTATACTAACTACCTGCGAAAAAGATATTCTAAAGAAAAACACACTTTTGTTTTATAAAGCTTTGCAGGATAAAGGAATTCATTGTGAGTTGGAATTTTATTCTGACAAAACATTGGTTCATGATTTTCCAATGTTTCAGTGTGAACGACCTGAGGCTGAAGAAGTATATGAAAAAGTCTTGAAGTTTTTTGAAAAAGTGTAATAGGAGAATACCATGACGAAATTAACTCAGTTTTACCTTGATATAGAAAAAGATATTATTGTAAATTTGTTTCAGGATGAGAAACGTCTTTATTATGAACTCGAAACTCCGAATTATAAAACAGGGAATCTGATTCGCAATCTGTCGAGAGTTTGCCATTTGCCACTTTCTCAGAGAGAAGATGGATTATTGGTAATCAGAGGGGAAATCCCATGCTATATTGATGCTTATAACCGTGAGATATACATTTTCCGAATGGGTAATACGAAAGTGGCCAATATTTATCCGGGTGGAAAAGTGGAAATGAAGGCTTCGATTCCTGCAATCGCAAAAACTTTGATGAGTCAGACCAAGGATTATGCGTTATCTGAGAAGAAAACGATATTTAAGACCTATGTTCGCCAGGATTGTAAGTTCCGCACAGACCTTCATACCCACATGAATGGGAATTTAGATCCGGATATCTTGATTGCACTTGGAATCTATCATCAAATTCGCTACCCACTTTATTATATCAAAAAGCTGAATTTGAAGATGACTCCGTCGCAGGAAAGTATAATCATGCAGCAAAGAGAAAAGGTAGCCCGTCAGTTTATCAATTCTGATTTAAAGGGCAAATATCTCGACCGAAAAATTGACGACAACACATTTATCAACTTTGCTGACCTTATCTTAAACAATTTAGATTATGCCCAGGAAAACCTGGTGAAAATCAGAACTTCGCTTGTTGTGTTAAAAGATGGGCAGGCAGTATTTACAAACCTTGAAAAAGTGTATCTGTATCGATATATATTTGCAAAAGGAAAGGCTCATGAGCAGCCAATCGTATTAAAGAAAACATCTTTTATCCCAGATGAAGATGTGGCTTTTTATCTGGCTCAGATGCTTAAGGATGGTGAAAATCCTCATTATAAACACAATTCCCTGTTTCAGAACAAATTATTGTGGATAGCGAGAAGTTTTAAGCGCTATGGTGTGGAATACGCAGAAATTTCCGACACGACTTTGGTAAAGAAATACGAATCCATCCATATGTTACAGGAGGTTCATGAGGTTATGCCACATGTAACCGCGGAAACCGGAGTAACCTTGCGTTTCCTTGCTGCTATGAGACGAATTCCACTGACCATTATCAAAGATCAGATTACTCCACAGGATTATTTGCGACAGAATCTGAGTGTCTTACAGGCAGTTATGTATGATCCTTATGTTGCAGGTTGTGATTTTGTAGGGGAAGAAATCAACGATATCATTGAGTTAAAACCATTGATTCGTGAAATCGTGAAGTTAACATTAAAAGAACCGGATTTTGTGATTCGCATACATGCAGGGGAAAATGACAGCTTGAAAGATAACATTTCTCATAGCATTTCCTGTGTGAAAGATTCCTTAAATCCAGACCAGATGATGCCTCGTATGAGATTAGGTCATGGTCTGTATACTTACAATTTAAAGAGTGAAAAAGGAAAACAGATATTAAAAGAAATCAAAGAATTGAACGTTACATTAGAATTTCAGCTTTCTTCTAATGTACGATTAAATAACTTAAGCTCTCTTGAAACACATCCAATTCGTCAGTACCTGAAAGAAGGAATTCGTTGTGTTCAGGGAACGGATGGGGCGGCTCTTTACGGAACCAATTCCATTGATGAACAGCTTTCTTTAGAAAAGCTTTTAGATGTTTCTTATGAAGAACAGCTTGCTATGAGGAAAGTAGAGCAGCAGATCATCGATGACAGCATGGAAATGTTTGCTCGAAAGAGTAGAAAATTTGAAGACAGATTAAAAGGAAAATCCATGGAAGAGGTACTTCTTTCTATTATGGAAGATGGTAGTATCTCAGCAGATTTGAAACTGAACAATAGAAGAATGCGCGATTCCTATCAGGAACTAAAAGACCAGATCAAAGAGCTTCCGTGGGACCGTACACCAGTTATTCTTGCCGGAGGTAGTTTTAATACGGATAAACGAGTTACCCGTGTTTCAAAAACAGGAGAAAAACAACTTAAGGCATTAATGGAAGCGCTAAACCCTGAGGAAGTATTCTTCGTTATTGGCAATAAAGTGCAGGGATATGAGAAATATCTTTTTGAACACAACGACAAAGGATTCCAGATTTATGCGTTCGTACCATCTAAGATGACAGTTCAGGAAAAGAAGAAGTTTGAAAATACCGATATTAAAATCCGCGTTTCTCCGGAAATTAGTTCTATGGGATTATATAAGAGCTTTGACTATGAAATTTATGAAAGAAGACCATCGATTACCGTTGTATTTGATGGAAACTCTGCAGGATCGAATCTTATTCAGGAAGCGAAGAACGGAAAAGGACATTCTGATATTTATATCTGGGAAGGATGTCAGACGCTCAAAGATAAGATGCGTTCCTTAGAAGGATATGTAAAAAGCTTTGGAGAAAAGAATCCGTTGGGAGATTTATTATGAAAGTAGTAGTTGCAATCGATTCTTTAAAAGGCAGTCTTTCCTCTATGCAGGCAGGGTATGCAATTAAAGAAGGAATTTTAAAAGCAAAAAATAAAAATGAGGCAGAAGTTGTTGTTAAGCCATTAGCGGATGGCGGTGAAGGCACAACGGATGCATTGATTGAAGGTCTTGGTGGAGAAAAGGTTACACTTACTGTAACCGGACCTTATTACAGACCAGTTGAGGCTTATTATGGTATCATCAAAGAATCTGGTCTGGCCGTTATGGAGATGGCTCAGGCAGCAGGCATCACACTCGAAAAAGAAAGAGAGCCATTAAAAGCAACTACCTACGGCGTGGGTGAGATGATTGCAGATGCAATAACAAAAGGTTGTCGCAAATTTATCATCGGAATTGGTGGCAGTGCGACTAACGATGGAGGCATCGGTATGCTAAAAGCCTTGGGCGCAACATTTACCGATGCAAATGGTTCCGACGTGGGTGAAGGCGCCGGTGCATTAGGAAAAATCGCAACCCTTTCTTTAGACGGTTTATTACCAGAATTAAAAGAATGCGAAATTCGCATTGCCTGTGATGTCAATAATCCGCTTTGTGGAGAAAATGGTGCGACCTATATTTACGGACCACAAAAGGGTATAACCGAAGAACAGAAATCCATCATCGATGCAGATATGGCTCATTATGCAGATGTAGTAGCCAAAACAGTGGGCAAAGACTACAGAGAATATGCAGGAGCAGGTGCAGCAGGTGGCTTGGGATTTGCTTTTTTATATGGTTTATATGGAATTTTGACTCCAGGAATTGAACTGATTCTAAATGTGGTTCATCTTGAAGATGAAATCAAAGATGCAGATGTTGTCGTTACCGGGGAAGGCCGATTAGATGCACAGACCGCAATGGGAAAAGCACCAGCAGGAGTTGCAAAACTTGCTAAAAAGTATGGATGCAAGGTCGTAGCATTTGCCGGGGCAGTGACTAAGGATGCCAGATTATGCAATGAAGCAGGAATTGATGCATTCTTCCCGATTCTTCGAGAAATCACTACGTTAGAAGAAGCGATGGAAGCAGAGAATGCCAGAAATAATATACTCGATACCGTGGAGCAGGTTTTTCGATTATTGTAATTTTTTAAGAATACGTTAAGAAAGTGCCGGGTGTTCCTTAATATTCTCCTGATAACATAAAATCATCAAAGGAACACACAGTTCCAAATTAATAACAAACAATAAATTGATGAAAAAAGGAGAATACGACATGGAAAATAAACAGACACTAATCAAAAATATTTTAAAGGCAGCAGGAATTTTATTACTGGCAGAGATTTTACTCGATGCAGGTAATATTTTAGGATTTGGACTTGCTTATCCACTTAACTTCTTTGCAAATCCGGGAATCAAATTTGGATTCTTTTATGCATCCTTTATTGGTATTTGGATTTTAACACTTGGCCTTTGTAAGAAATTTAAATCTTTCAGAAATGTATTACCAAAGCTTGGAACAAAGGAAGCAGGCAACAACTTAAAAACAGCTCTTTTACTTGGCTTACCTCTTGGGATTGGACTTAATCTTACTGTAGGACTTACAGCTTTGATGCATAAAGACATTGCACTTTCTTTTGCCAGATTTAGCCCATTAATGTTACTTTATTTTATCGTAGTAATTACAATCCAGAGTGGAGCAGAAGAACTGGTTACTCGTTGCTTTATTTATGAAAAACTCAGAGAATATTTTCCAAATGTTCCTGCAGTTGCAATTTTAGCAAATGCAATCTTCTTCGGAGCAATTCATCTCTTAAATCCTGGAATTACAGCTCTTGCAGTTTTAAATATTATCTTAGTTGGAATCTTATACTCACTCGTAGTTTATTACTATAAAAGCTTATGGGCAACAATCGTAGCACATGCATCCTGGAACTTCTGTCAGAACATCTTACTTGGACTTCCAAACAGTGGATTAGTAACAAACTACTCCGTATTTAAATTAGATGCAGCAAGTGCATGCAACAGCTTTACTTATCACACAGCATTCGGTATTGAAGGAACAATCATGTCTTGTGTATTATTAACAGTAGCATGCATCGCAGTTTACTACTTCGGACACAAAAAAGTAAATAGATAATAAGAAAATAATAAGGGCACAGCCATTTTCGGCTGTGCCCGATTTTTTTACTCTGGGATAGGTACAATAATCTGGAATGCCTTTGAGAAGCCATTTCCATAATCAAGATTTAATAAAAGCTCGCCGCCATGCATTTCGGCAACTTTATGTGCGATACTAAGGCCCAGTCCGCTTCCGCCACTTGTAGTCTGTCTTGCTTCGTCACTTCGAGAAAAAGGATTGAAAATGACTTTTGCAAATTCTTCTGAAATAGGTAAGCCCGTATCTGCAACGCTGATTAAGTAATGT
>JAZUED010000066.1:0-5182 GCA_045640005.1 Candidatus Fimousia sp. | reverse complement strand
CGGGTTCGAGTCCCGTCTCGCGCTTTTTTCATGCACAAAAATAGGGGATAGCTAAAAGCTATCCCCTATTTTTGTGCGTAAAAACCCGAGACGGAGACTCTGCACCCTGAACCCGTGTAAGCAGTCCACCAAGGCACTTTGCAATCGAGGATCATTGAATCCCAATCACTCATCAAGTATAATGAAACAAAACAACTAACAATATAAAAGGACAAATACTATGATCGAAGTGGAAATCAAATTAAAAATCAACAATATAGATGACGTGAAAACTAAGCTTGGTGATATCGGATTTTTCTGGGAAGGTTCTGAGCGAGAAGAGGATGTGTATTTTGATAATGCAAGTGGTCGTATACGTGGAAATGATCAGGCATTCCGTGTGAGAATCATCACTGACCATATTCGTGGCAAGTCAAAAACAGTAATGACATTTAAAGGCAAGAAACTTGATACCCAGACCATGACAAGAAAAGAATTAGAAACAAGTGTGGGAAATTCAGATACAGCCATTGAAATCATCAAAGCGCTCGGATATGATCCTGTGGAACCATGGGTAGTAAAAGAGCGAGAGAACTATAAAAGAAATGATATTACAGCGTCCATTGACCGTGTAAAAGGATTGGGAGATTTTTTGGAACTTGAAATTCTTATTCCGGATCATGAGAGTCGTGAACAGGCGATGGAGCTTTTAGAAGAAGTACTTGAAAAAGTGGGATATTCCATGAAAGATTCTTTGCAGAAGTCTTATTTAAGCATGCTTCAAAATTTGCCAAAGAAGTAAAATGAAACACAAAGTGAAACGAAGATAAAATTGACAAAAACGAAAGCAATAAACCAAAGGAAAACTACTATGGCACTTTATGCAATTGGAGACTTCCATCTATCCTTCCAGACCAACAAACCAATGGATGTGTTTGGACCACGATGGAAGAATCATGTAAAAAAAATAGAAAAAAACTGTCGAAAACTTATTAAACCAGAAGATACACTCGTCATCACTGGCGATCATAGCTGGGGCAGAAAATTAGCAGAGTGTGAACAGGACTTAGCTTTTATTGAAAACCTTCCAGGCAGGAAAATATTGCTTCGAGGCAACCACGACATGTTCTGGGATGCCAAAAAGACAAACCGCCTGAACGAGACATTTGCCGGGCGACTAAATTTCTTGCAAAATAACTTTTATGTATACGAAGATTATGCATTAGTTGGAACAAAAGGCTATTGTTACGAAGGGTTAGACAGTGTTGAGCACTTTTTAAAGCTGAGGGATCGCGAATTAGAACGATTAAAACTATCCTTTGAGCTTGCATTAGCAGCAGGATATCGTAAATTCATCTGTTTCCTGCACTACCCACCAACCAGCATCGGCGAACAAAGCAGTCCATTTACTGAAATGGCAGAATTTTACGGTGCCGAGCAAGTCATTTACTCCCATTGTCATGGAGCGGCAAGATGGGACGACAGTTTTAAAGGCGATGTAAATGGGATTGAATACCGATTGGTGTCTGGGGATTTTCTAAACTTTAAACCGGTACGAATCCTGTAACAAAAAATTACATTAGTAGAAGGCGTACAAAAGTCCATTTCCCATTGACTGGGGATGGACTTTTTGTTTCGATTATACAACTACTTGCTCTGCTCAAGTGCTACGATAAACATTTCGTAAAGATCATCCTGACCTTCAAGCATTGGAGAGTTTTCGCCGCCACCGTTGGTGGAGCGCTTCATAGCTGCGTAAGCTTCCTCGCCGGCAAGCACTAATTCCATAGGGTAGATTTCATAGCCGTAAAACTGGCAGCGTTTGCAAAATGAAAAGAGTGGATCTTCAAGAAGTTTCGTTGAGAGAAGATCTGCCTTTAAGATAGGGTCGTGCATTGCTTTTTCCTGTAATTCATCTAACATTTCATAAATTGTCATAGTTTTATCCTCATTTTATTTCAAAAAAATACTTTATTATTATACTACTTTTTGTGGTGAAAATATGGTAAAATAAATAGGTTAATCGTGGAGTGGGTACACTCCCCACAAAACGATAACGAGTGTGTCGCATCCGTCTTGGCGAAAAGTTAGCGGAGCACACTAGATTTTATCACTAATCAATATTATAAAGGATATTTCTTAATTATGCATCATCCAATTACTGATACCCATATTCATATTATTCCAAATGTTGATGACGGTGCAGATGATATGCGTATGGCACTTCGCATGCTCAAGTCTTCCGCAGACCAGGGCGTTCGAAGAACATTTGCAACACCACATAATGTAGCATTTGACTATGGCGCAGAATATTGCTATAAAGCGATCAAATATTTAGAGAGACAGGCGCATCGCAATCATATCCCTATGGAACTTTACATGGGATGTGAGATTTTTTGTGAGCCATCCCAGATGGGACATATCTTAGATCAGCTTGATAATGACGTTTATCCGACGATGAACGGAACAAATTATGTGCTGATTGAGTTTGATCCGTATAAGGCAACATTTCCGGAAGTGTATTATTGCGTGGAGCGACTTAGATCCGCAAGATATATTCCAATCTTTGCACACGTTGAACGCTATGCAGATACATTTGGCGACCGAATGCATCTGGAGTATTTTAAATCGGTTGGATGCAAGATGCAGGTGAACCTTTACAGCTTTGTGGAGGAAGAATTCGAACCGGTAAGAAGCGTTGCTCAGGCCCTGTTAGAGTATAAAATGATTGATTTTATCGGAACGGACGCACATAAAACCTACATCAGACCGCCGATGGTGGAAAATGGTGTGTATTACATTTTAGAGCATACCGACTGGGAATATGCGAGAAAAATCCTGGTTGAAAATGCCGAAGAGATGCTCATTAAGAATAAACGAAAGAAATATCGTTACGAAGATTAATATTATTACTTTATGCATTTGAATATTCATATTTATAGTTGAATATTTAATTAATTTGTGGTAAAATTCAGAAGTTGTTTGTAACAATGTTAAGTTACAAACTTTTAACTTATTAACAATTTAATATTAAACTATGTGAGGGAAAAACAATATGGAAAAGAGAGACTCCTGGGCTTCTAGAAGTACGTTTATTTTAGCAGCCGTAGGTTCCGCAGTAGGTCTTGGTAACGCTTGGCGTTTCCCAGGATTAGCAGCTAAACATGGCGGCGGAACATTTTTATTTGTTTACATTGTGGCAATGTTCATCTTAGGTATTCCAATGCTTATGATGGAAACATCTATCGGTCGTAAGTTCCGTAAGGGTGCCGGCGATTCTTTCCGCGGTATCAACAAAAAGATGGAACCAATTGGCTGGGCAGCTACAGCTAATGCCTTCGTAATTGCTACTTATTACGCAGTAGTATTTGCATGGGTATTATTAATGGTTGTATGTTCTTTCCAGTTCAAAGGTATGACAGGTAATGCAGAAGCAGCCAGCAATGTATTCGCAACTGTAACTAAGACAAGCTGGGATGTAGTTGGTTATACAATCCCAATCCCTGTATTAATTGCACTTGTTGCTGCATGGGCATTAATTTATTACTGTATTCGTGACGGCGCAAGCTCTGTAGGTGCAGTAGTTAAGTACACAGTATTTTTACCATTAATTTTCTTATTAATCATGGCAGTAAAAGGTTGTACAATGCCTGGAGCAATGGACGGTTTAAAAATGTTCTTTATTCCTCAGCTTTCTGCTTTTAAGGATGCCAGCCTTTGGATTGATGCTTTAGGACAGGTATTCTTTAGTTTATCCATTATGATGTCTATCATGATTGCGTATGGTTCTTACCTTGATGATAACTCCAACTTAGCTGTTGACTGTATCATCATCGCTTTATCCGATGCTGGTGTAAGTATCTTATCCGGTATCGTAATGTTCTCTACTATGGGTGGTGTAGGAATGTTAGACTCCATCTCCGCTTCCGGTATTGCAACAGCATTTATCATTTATCCACAGGCAATCGTTAACTTAACATCTAGTGGAACAGTAAATATGATCTTCGGTATCATTTTCTACTTAATGCTTTCTACACTTGCAATTGACTCCGCTTTCTCTATCATCGAAGGTGTATCCGCATCTGTAGCAGATAAATTTAAGTTAAACCCTAGAAAGACAACAATGAGAATTTGTGCAGTTGCTGCAGTAATTTCTTTAATATATGCAACACGCGCAGGTCTTGCTTGGCTTGATATCGTTGATAACTGGACAAACCAGATCAACTTAATCGTAATCGGTATTGTTGAATGTGTAACTGTTGGCTGGTTATTCAATATCGAAAAAGTTTGGAAAGAAGTTAACCGTAACACAGTAAACTTCACAATGCCAAAAGTATGGTTCGTAAACTCCATCAGAATTTTAGCACCAATCATCTTATCTGTATTATTCATTTGGAACTTAGTACAGTTATTCGGTGTAAATGGTGGTCACTATGGTTACGCTTTATGGGCTGAATTAATCGCTGGATGGGGCGTATCCGTATTAGTATTCATCTCCGGTTTCATCATCAAAGGAATTATCAATTCTAAGAAGAAGAACGGATTTGTTGAAGAAGAAATTACTTGGGTAGACTAAACCCGGACATATGCACTTGAAACAGACGAAAAGCAACGGCTATCGTTCACTTTTCATCTATGCAAAGTGTGTTTTATAGCATGAACATCTAAGAGGGTGTAAGGCTGTTGTGAACTCGAAAAGAGTTCGCAACTGACTTACACCCTTTTCTTATCTGTGTACGGAAACGATAGAACAGTTAAATATTAAATTATCACATTGATTAAATCCTCTATCTATGGTATTCTATAATTCGGGTGTAAATGAATTAACAAACCATTTTCACATGGTTTTTAGGAGGATAGATTAAGATGTATATCAAGCAGTTAAATGTATTTACAGAAAACAGACATGGAAAATTAGAAGAAGTTTATTCTATTTTAGCAAAGAATGAAATCAATGTAATTTCTACAACAATCGCAGACGTAAGCGAATATGGACTTGTTCGTATGGTAGTTTCTGATCCAATGAAAGCAAAAGAAGTGTTAGTAGAGAACGAATATTCCGCTTCTTTAACAGACGTTCTTGCAGTAAAATTACCTAACGTAGTAGGTTCCCTTCAGACAATGATTCAGGTGCTTACTTTCAGCGGCGTATCTATTTCTTATCTTTATACAATGGCAACAGGGGAAACATCTGCTTCCATGG
>JAZUED010000065.1:0-4361 GCA_045640005.1 Candidatus Fimousia sp. | reverse complement strand
AATCTAAAAAACTATTGAAAACAATAGAAAAAAGAGTATTCACACAAACAAACATTTAAAAGAAGAAAAAAGATGCATGAAATTAATTAACTTAATTATTACAGTAATTATAATACCATAGTTTTTTGGAAAAGAATAATTGAATTTATTCACACTTTCTATAGATAATGCATATGATTAAAGGGTTACATTTTTTTTTATATTTGCTATAATACATAAGTATAAAATGGAGGTATCAATATGAATAGATTTCGATATATGGCACTTGTACTGGCTACGATTGTTGCATTTAGCGCACCAATGGATGTTCTGGCCGCTAAGAAGAGCAAAAAAGCAACCCAAAAGCCGAAAGTAACGACGGAAGCTCCGATTATTGCTGATTCTACAGAGGGCAATCCTTCTGACGCAGCAGATCAGGAGATGGGAGTTACAGAAAAAAAGAAAAAAACCGAAGAAAAGAAACGGTCAGAGGATAAAAACGAGAAAAAAACAGAAGTAGTAACTGCAACAGATAAAGACGGAAACACGGTTGAAGTTAAGGGTGAAGAGCCAACAACAGAGGCAACTACTGCTGATATTAGGAATAAAAACCGTAAAATCTATACAAAAAGCGACATAGATATTATTGGGGAAGCAGCGATTGTAATTGATGTAAAAACAGGAGAAGTAATCTATAAAAAGAATGAAAAGAAAAAACTGTATCCTGCCAGCATTACAAAAATCATGACCGCGCTGATTGCATTAGAAAACAGGGATTTGAATGATGCAGTACATTTTTCCAAGCAGGCTTTAAATTCTGTAGATAAAGACAGTTCTATCCTGGGGATTAAAAAAGGAGAACGCCTCAGCATTTCCCAGTGCCTCTACGTTATGATGTTAAAATCGGCGAATGATGTCGCACACGGTGTTGCTTATGAAATCGGTGGAGATTTAGATGGATTTGCTGATTTGATGAATGAGCGTGCGAAAGAGCTTGGCTGCGAGCGAACGCATTTCGTAAACTCCAGTGGATTACCGGATGATGAACATTACACAACTGCCTATGACATGGCACTGATTGGAAAAGCCGCATATGAGAATACTACTCTTCGAAAAATCATGAATACACCAAAGTATAAACTTGCGCCAACAAATAAAAACAGTAAAAAGCGTAAGATCAAGATGGGTAACCGTATGATTCAGAAGAAGAGCGATTACTACTATGATAAGTGTGTCGGTGGTAAAACAGGATATACAGTCAAAGCCGGTGGTACTTTAGTTGCATATGCTAATATCCAGGGAAGAATTTTATGCGGGGTTGTATTAAAGAGTACAAATTCTGTAGGTACTTACAAAGATATGACCGCATTATTTGAATACATTGATCAGAATCAGGATGTAAGTGTATATGGCAAAGCAACCACTGAGAAAGTAACAACAGAAAAGAAAAAAACAGAAAAAGAGAAAATCATTTATGAAGAAACTGCAGATACTGATGAAGACGATACAAAGATTCTTTTAATCGAAATCATCGGATGTGTCGTTGCCGTACTTCTTGCATTAGTGATTATTCGAATTCTCTGGGTTCGTGCGGAACGTGAAAAACGTCGCAAAGAGATGCTTAGAAAGCGCCGCATGGAAGAACGTAAGAAACGCCGTGAAGCAAGGTTTGCAGAAGTAGAGCAGAGAGAATTAGAACGTCGCAAGAGACGCGCAGAAAAGCAGAATCAAGATGAATAATAAAAGATGAGTAACAATAAATCCCCGAAATTCCTAAGGAATGATCGGGGATTTATTTGTTAAGTATGAAATTAAAAGCTAAAATAATAAATCGAGAGGGAGGGTCATCTGTTCATAGTCTGGCTCCTCCATATAATAGGTTGCGCGCTTTTTAAGATCTTCCACAGAAATATTATGACTTCTTTTTCTGTGAAGCATGCGGTGACAGTTAAAACATACTGGAATAAAATCATGGTCAAGATCAAGCATTTCTTCATCACCATGACTTCCAACGTAGTGAATATCGATTAAATCTTTTCCAACATCATCGCCATAGGATTTTGCAAAATTAAATCCACAGACAGCGCAGGATGTTCCTTTTTTATTCATCACATATTCTCTGTTTGTAATATCACGTTCGCAGCGTAGATGATAGGTAAGATGTTTTGCGGACTGACACATCACATTCAGACTGACGGAAGAATTCTCGTCGTAGTGAACAATATAGTCAATGAGTGCCATATCATCTTCTATGGACTCAAAATTCTCAATAAAAAATTCAAATTCGCTGGCTTTATCGGTATAGATCCAGCTGTGAATCAGATGTACCTTTCCGAGGAAGGTAAATGGTGTAAGCTGCTGTTCGCGGTAGAACAGGAAAATGCGATATTTCTGGGAATCAACATTGTCTAATAGCAGCTTGTCTGTGCCATGCTTATCAGCACCTTCAATCTTTATGACATTGCCTCGAAGCTCATTCTTAAACTGTGTCGTTCCTGGCAGTCGATCTCTCGTAACAAACAAAATTAAAATGTCAGAATCTTTTGGATGAAGCACACCTTTTGAAAGCGCATGATGGCTCTTATAACCCCACATAACAGCTAATTCCTTGGCTGTATAAGTATGATTCAGTTCTAAAATACTCATGTCAATATTGGCCATGTGCTCCTCCTTCCTAACATTCTCTATATATTAAAAATATGCTCTGCTCTCGCGCTAAGCGAGAGGGTTTCGTAAACGGAACTCTCATTGTATTATACCACAAAATAAAGGATTTTTGGTGGTTTTCTCCACTATATCAAGTGTTTTATATAGGCAAATGTTTCTCTCATGTAATAGTGTATTGCAAGCACGGGATCAGATCCGACACCGATTCCATGAAGCTTTCGATAACGCTGCTTTTTCCCTTCTTTTAAGCATCTTGCGAGGTGATATTTGCCGGTTAATACGATGACAACTGGATCATCCATCATCATGTAATCTTTTGCAAATTTTAAGTTTTCCTGGGTAGTTCTTGCATAAGGTTCAACAAGAAGACGGTATCCTTCGATCCCGCGCTTTTTTAATTCCTGCTGCATGCATTTTCCCTGAGTGATCGTTGCCCTTGGATTTTGATAGCCAGAAAGAATGGCACTGCATTTTTTATGGGAAGCTAAATATTCGTAGGAGGCATCAATGCGTGCCTGCAATGCTTTGGATGGTTTTTCACCTTTTACATTGGCTCCAGGAACAATGATGTAATCAGCATCTACGCCTGTTTCTGATTTTTTCATAAGAATAATACAAAGAATACTTAAGAAAAATGCAAGGATTAAAAGAACAATAATTCGTATAATAAGATGTATAAGGTGAGGAAGTCCTGTGTAAAAGCCGGTTTGTATGAAGACTGCAATGAATGCAAGTCCCATTCCGCAAAGTGGCCAGAAGTTTACAAAAGAAGCTTTCGTTCCGGCATTTACGATGACTAATCCATAATAAATCAGACAAAAAACAGATAAGAAAAATAATAATAATGAAATCATAATATACACTCCTAGATTTGATCAGTTGATTTCATTATAGCATTAAATGTAATAAAGAACGATATCAGAAAACGAAAAAGAAGGTGAGAGAATGAAAAAGAGAATGGTGCTGCTTTTAGTGATAATCTTGCTTTTGGCAGATACAGTTGCCGGGTGCAGGATGGAGCGTGCCTGGGATCCGGGTGAGCAGGTGCTTGCCCTTGATGTGTCTTCCTGGAATGAGAAGGTGGATTGGAAGAAGGTTCGCAAGCAAGACATTAATTATGCAATGATCAAAATCGGTTCAGGTGCAAAGAATGGTGGGGAGTATCGCGAAGATCCATATTTTAAACGAAATTACAAGAAGGGAGTCCATTATGGGATGAATCTGGGAGTATATTTCTACTCCTATGCAACGACAATAGAGGAGGCAAAGCAGGAAGCCAAGGATTGTCTTGCGATTTTAGAAAAATACCAGATTAAGCCAGAGGATCTTACGATGCCGGTAGCATTTGATGTGGAAGAAGACGAGGCACTCTCTACCGGACGTGATTGTGTTACTGATATGGCGGTAGCATTTTGCGAGGAAATAAAGGCTGCGGGTTATACACCGATGATTTATGCGAATGCGCAGACATTAAACTGGAAGTTTCACTACCGAAAGATTAAAAATTATAAAATCTGGGTGGCTCATTATGGGGTAGAAAAGCCTGATTGGGTACATCCTTATGCTATGTGGCAGTATACTGAAAAAGGAAGTGTGGAAGGGGCGAATACAGATCTTGGCATCTGTGATCTTAATTATTATATTGTTGAAGAAATGCAGTAATTACGATAAAATAAAGCTGTTATCAATGCGATTATTGGGCTGTTTAGCACATG
>JAZUED010000064.1:0-2126 GCA_045640005.1 Candidatus Fimousia sp. | reverse complement strand
GATTCTGGTACGACTTGCGGTGTCTAAATTTTCACAGACACCGATTCTGGTACGACTTGCGGTGTCTAAATTTTCGCAGACACCGATTCTGGTACGACTTGCGGTGTCTAAATTTTCGCAGACACCGATTCTGGTACAACTTGCGGTGTCTAATTATCTTCAGACACCGATTCTGGTACGACTTGCGGTGTCTGCGCAGCTAACATGGCCATACGGCGACGATGACGACGAATATCGTTGCGATGGCAGCCGTTGCGGAGCTCGTAAGGGGTCTTTTGAATCTTCTTTTGCAAAGCAGCGGACAGATGTTCGACCGTCGTGAAGCCACAACGGTTGGCAATGGTCAGGAAATCAAGTTCTGTGCGATTGATAAGCTCTACGGCTTGCATCATTCGCCACTCCTTGATCATCTGATCGAGCGTCTGGCCTGTCAGGAGTCTAACTGCTCCGCTCAGATCACGATACCTGACACCGAGCAGCTTGGCCACATCGACAGCGAAATGTACAGGTTTCTTACGAAGGATCTCGACGACAGGATCAAGGATCGTGTCTCCAATCAGTGTGTCTTCTGGCAATCTATAGAGCTCAAAGACAGAGATTTTAGGTTTAATCATTAAAGAATGAATAAAGTGGATAAATGTGTTAAAGATTCACGGCGAAAACCACAACAAGAATGAACAGATTTTGTTTTTCGTGAGGCAAATATACGCATTTTCTCAAAGATTTCCAAATCTGCATCCGCTTGTGTCCGCTTCCGTAATCTGAAAGCGTCAAAATGGTCATGATTGATATTTATACAAAGCAAAAGAATGAGGATTAGCAGAAAAATCTTCCTCTATCAGGAGTTACACCCAAAGGACATCTGGCAGATTCCGGCCTTCATAAACCGGCGTGTGATTCTCGACATACTTGTTGCGGAACATTTCTGCGGTCGGATTCGACTGGCTGCCCAGGGGTGCATAAACGCGTACCATCTCTTCAAACTCCTGCTCTGTGACCCTTGCGATGGTGTAGTCATCATCGTTCCTACAAGGATAGCCATGGGCGGCAAAGTAGTATGGATGCTGCTCATCAATAGCCTTGGCCACACCGTATCTGATGCTATTCGAGAACATCGTATAATTCACCATCACCGGCTTCTTTACCACGCCTGAAAAGCTGATAATGCCCTCATGGTTTTCAATTTCCTGCTCTTCTATCTTTTTCCAAAAGAACACACGGAGTAGGATATTCTCTACATCCATTGCCCTGGCAAACAAAGGGATAAGTGTTTCACTCCCGACAAGGGCATAAGCAAATGAATCAAATTGGACAAGAAAACGCAGGCCAGGATGACTCTTTGCAAAGTCGATGAAAGCATACACCTCCTTTGCCAAGACTTCTACATCCTTATCGAAGTAGATGGCGTAGTTCAGCTGCTCGTCTGCACCAGCCTTTTCTTTTTCAATAGTCGCCGTTACCAGACGTTCATTCTCCTTGCAGACATAATCTCTTGATTCTGGGGCAATGCGATTCGCGTAGTTTATTTTCATAGTAACTTATGTGATGTATTCAGTGAAGTAAGATGACAAACGATACGGATTGTCGGTGGCAAATATAACTGCTATTTTCCATATTTCCAACAAGGATCGAAAAAATTGCAGCAAGAAAGTAGCAATTCTCTCTAATTGTGCGCTTTTTGTAATCTAACATGGTATTATTTTAGCAATAAATACAAGAAAGAAGATTGAAAATACAATTTGCTGAAAGAATGTTTGGAAATGAAGAAAGATATAATTATCTTTGCGCGTAAAAAATAACAATACCAATAATATGAAAAAGCAAGACATCAGCATCCTTGGCAAAGAGGACGCATTTAAGCTCATCGGCAGCGAGTGGATGCTCGTTACCGCAGGCACAGAAGATAAGTTCAACACCATGACGGCCTCATGGGGTGGCGTGGGAATACTTTGGAACAAGCCCGTGGCATTCCTGTTCATCCGTCCGGAGCGTTACACCCACGATTTCATCGAGCAGAACGAGCGAGTGACACTCTCATTCTACGGCGAGGAATACCGCAAGGCTCTGCAGATTTGTGGAACAAAGTCAGGTCGCGACATCGACAAGGCAAAGGAATGTGGCATCAC
>JAZUED010000063.1:0-17958 GCA_045640005.1 Candidatus Fimousia sp. | reverse complement strand
CAAACCAAATGGAATTAAAAATGAAAGACTTATACACTTATCAGGCATGCTACTGCGGACTGTGCCACAGCTTGAAGCACAATCGCGGTCAGCGTGCCCGATTGGTTTTAAGCTATGACATGACATTTGTGGCGATGTTGCTTCAGGGGCTGTATGAACCCTCTGTAGTGAAGAAGACCATTCGCTGTCCATTTCATCCATTACAGAAAAAGCAGGTGATTATGTCAGAACTTTCTGCTTATGCAGGTGATATGAATCTGCTTCTTGCCTATCACAATCTGGTGGATGACTGGAAGGATGACAAGAGTGTAAAGAGTCTTTTGTTTTTGAAGAATATTGAAAAAGCCTATAAAGAGGTGGCTAAGAAGTATCCACGTCAGCAAAAAGCGGTGCTAACTTACATGAAGAAGCTTGCTGTATGTGAGAGCAAGCCAGCTAAGGATAATATTGATGAGGCAGCAAACCTGACAGGTATTATGTTTGGCGAGATTCTTGTATACAAGGAAGATGAGTGGGCTTCTACCCTGCGAGCGCTAGGAAGCGTACTAGGCAAGTTTATTTATTACATGGACGCATACGATGACTTGTTAGAGGATCAAAAGACTGGAGCCTACAATCCGCTCATTGGAGTTCCGGAAGAAGTAATCGAAGACATCTTGAAGCTTATGATGGCTCAGGCGTCGGATTGCTTTGAATATTTGCCGATTGTAGAGCATGCAGAAATTTTAAGAAATATCATATATTCCGGCGTATGGATGAAATATGTCGAGATTAAGAAAAAAAGAATGGAAGAACCGAAGGAGTAGTAAAAGGTGATTTCTGGCACTGTAGTGGTGGATTCACACTTGTAGATCCTTCGGTTTTTTGGTGTTGTGGCGATCATGTGTGTTGTGCCGTGGGGAATTCGGCGTTTTGCCGGCAGAAATTTGGTCTTATGGCGGGGCGCTGTGCCACAGATATCATACTTGTTATTTGTAATGCAGGAAATGCATTACAATCGAAACTTTTTCCTATTGTAGTACGAAAATTTTCATAAAAAGGATTATGTTTTTTTATATCCTTTTCTGTGGCACTGAGTTTATATTAATGATGGAGTACATGATAAAGTTTTTTTATTTGTAATACAAAATATTGCTTTAAAAGTATTATGAACAGGGAATTTTTCAGTGGTGGCACCTGATTATTGATTACAGAATTCGGTTTATGCTGTTGTGGTACACGGGCTGTGCCACAGTCGTGAAAACCTAAATTTATAATAAATTATGAAAGAAAAAAAGTATTACGTGTGAAAACAATTAAATCTGTGGCACAAACGTGCAGGATAAAAGCATTATGAATGAAAAAATCGTATTTGTAATCATTTTTTTCTGAGATAAAGCATTACAAAATGAGAGAATTGGATTGATGGGACAACCACCCACATCTCGTTCACATTTCAGACATAATTCTGTGCTATACTCATACATAAGATGAAGAAATTTTACAACCAGGAGAATCAGAATGGAAGAAATCAAAATCTTAGTGGTAGATGATGAAGCCCGCATGCGAAAGCTGGTAGGAGACTTCCTGAAAAAAAGTGGATATCGTGTCCTTGAGGCTGGGGATGGGGAAGAAGCAGAAGACATTTTCTTCTCTGATCACAAAATTGGGCTTGTAATTTTAGATGTAATGATGCCGAAACTTGACGGATGGGAAGTGCTAAAAGACATCCGAAAAGTATCCGACGTGCCGGTCATTATGCTGACGGCAAGAACCCAGGAACAAGACGAGTTATTAGGCTTTAAACTAGGAGTCGATGAATATGTGACAAAACCATTTAGTCCGAAAGTGTTGGTTGCAAGAGTGGAAGCGATTTTGCGCCGAAGTGGTCAGATTACGGAAGAAGCGCTTGTTGAAGGAGAAATTAAAGTCGACATGTCCGCTCATCAAGTATATTCCAATGGCCAATGCATCGACCTAAGTGCGAAGGAGTTCGAGCTTTTAGTTTATTTCATGAAGAATAAAAACAAAGCGTTACCAAGGGAAGCCATCTTAAATCATGTGTGGGATTATGATTACATTGGTGATTCCAGAACGATCGATACGCATGTAAAGAAATTAAGAAGTAAGCTAGGTGCGCCAGGAAGCTATATCAAGACCGTTTGGGGCGTGGGCTACAAATTTGAAATCGATGACTAAATGGCAGATGACAAAGTGGTGAATGCAAAGATGCAGCTACAAATTCGAGGTTGATGAATGAAACGACTAAAGAATATGAGTCACTCACTTAAATATCGTTTGGCAGTATTTGTGATACTTGCGCTAGGGCTTTCGGTGGCCCTTTGTTTTGTGGCAAGTAAAACGCTGCTCGATGATTATTTTATTTACAGTGAGCGTCGAAACATCAGCAAACTATATAAAGAAATTAACGATACATTGAATGAGTCGGGACAGATTGATTCTCTCTATCTAGAATCGCTTTCCGGCCAGAAAAATGTCAAAATCATGATTGTGGAAAAGAAGGACGATGGATTTGGCAATAATTCCATCGAGATGGTGTACAGTTCTGCGGACACGGGTGGTTATATGTACCGCGCTATGTATGAGCTTTTGCAGAATCTTAACAGCAGCGCATTGCTTCAGAGCGAGATGAATGAGATATATACCGAGATTCGTGAGAAGGGCTATGTGGTACTTGATCATAAAAATGACCGTCTCGATCTGACCTCCATCGACTTGCTTGGGAGCCTTGGCGACAATTATCTGATCATCCTCGACTCCTCCATGGAAAGCCTTCAGACCGCTGCCACCATAGCGGTGCATTTTCTAGCCATCGCAAGTGTGATTGTGTCGCTGCTTGCGTCGATTTTCGTGTATTTTTACAGCAAGCGCATGACGAGGCCGATTGAGGAAATGTCGGAAATCGCGGGCAGAATGGCGAATTTGGATTTTGAAGCGAAGGTGACGAACCTTCCGGAGGATGAAATCGGGCATCTAGGCGAGAGCATGAATCAGCTTTCAAGCCAGCTTGAATCCACGATTACGGAGCTTAAGAATGCAAATGTTTCGCTCATGAGGGATAATGAGGAGAAAACGCAGATTGATGAGATGCGTAAGGAATTTTTAGCTCACGTTTCTCATGAATTAAAAACCCCGATTGCACTCATTTCCGGCTATGCGGAAGGTCTTGCGGATGGAGTAAATGATGATGAAGAGAACAGGAATTTCTATTGCGAAGTGATCATGGATGAAGCGAAAAAGATGAATCAGATGGTTGCAAATCTGATGAGTTTAAATGAGCTGGAATTTGGCCAGAATCAGCTGGAGGTTGAGCGATTTGATATTAGCGAGATGATTTGCGGCATGGTGGAGGTCAATAAAAAGCACTATGCAGAAAAGCAAGCTGAATTAAATGTGGACAGTGAAGGTCCAATCTTTGTCTGGGCAGATCAGCTGAAAATAGAAGATGTGCTGAATAACTACTTAAGCAACGCATTTCATTTTGTTGCTGAAGGCGGCAAAGTGGAAGTGAAAATAGAAGATGTTGCAGAAAAAATCCGTATTTCCGTCTATAATGACGGACCAACAATTCCGGAAGAAGGGCTTGAGAAAATCTGGGTCAAGTTTTATAAGGTAGATAAGGCGAGAACCCGCGAATATGGCGGAAGTGGTGTTGGATTATCGATTGTGGCAGCGATTATGAATGCACATCATATGAAATATGGAGTGGAAAATCAGGAAAAAGGCGTGAAATTCTGGTTTGAACTTGAAAAGGCGTAATTCTCGTACGTGGTAATTATTAATGTAAAAAGGTGCAGAGTTTATAAAAATCTCTGCACCTTTTCTTCCATTTCATACTTAACTAAAATAGTTTTCAATCTTATAATTCAACAGCGCCGGATACGCCATCTTCACCATTGATCACATAATATGCTTTAGCTTCTTCTGGTTTTACATATATATCAAGAGTGTCAATGTCTTTTACTTTGTTGCCTTCTGCAGTCCATTCTTTTTTTACAGCAGCGATCACATCTTTTTCTAAAGTCTGTTTTCCCTGAAATTCAACAAAAAAGTTAGTTTTCATCTCTATTCCTCCTCATGTCATATTTATCGTAATTTATATAATATACTCAACGATTTTCACATTTTAATACAAAACGGTTTATTTGTCAAATATCTCGATTTAGGCTATAATATTGCTTATGTAAACCAAAGAAAACGAGGAAAAACAGATGTTAAATCAATATAAAGAATGCATCAAGGATGCAGATTTAGTACTCATTGGCGTGGGCCGCGAATTAGATGCTAAAAATCTCATTCCTATGGACGGCGATGAAGTAAGAAATTATTACAAAGGAAAGGGCATGCATGGATATGAAGACTTGCTTGCTATGCCAGAATCCAAAGAAAGAAACCGCTTATTAGAAGCATACTACCGCGGATACCTTCTTTCCATGGAACATTTTTCTTTATACGATGAATTAGCTGAATGCTTAGAAGACAAAAACTACTTCGTCATCACAAGCAATCAGGACAATTTATTATACAAATCCAATCTTCGAGGCGACCGCATCTGCGTCCCTTGCGGAAGTGGTGAATTCTTCCAGTGTGGCAAGCCATGCGAACACAAGCTTTACCCAGCTCTTCCAGGAATCGAAGCACTCATCAATTACTATGAGGCAAATGGTGAGCTTGAGTGGTTACAGTGTCCAAATTGTGGGGGAGATTTCTTGTTCAATGTAAGAAATGAAGATACCGTAGGCTGCTATGTGGAAGAAGGTTACCTTCAGAGATGGGGCTACTATACAAAGTGGTTACAGGGAACGATCAATAAAAAAGTTGTTATTTTAGAATTAGGCGAAGGATTTGAACTTCCAAATCTCTTTAAGTGGCCATTTGAAAAGATTGTGACCTACAACTTAAAATCCAAATTCATCCGTGTTCATGAAACACTTGCCATGGCAACACCAGAAACAAAAGAGAGAACAGAAGTTGTGGCGAAAAACAGCCGTGAGTTTTTATTAGAACAGTAGGAGCCGCGCCCCCCTCCAAGCGAGCGCGACCACCGAGGCAACCGCGACCAGCTGGCCGCGACAACAAATTTAAACAGCGAATAAATTATAGAAATAAATAACAAAAGAAAGGATAAAATATGATCGCAATTATTGATTACGATGCAGGCAACATCAAGAGTGTAGAAAAAGCGATTCAGCACCTTGGCGAAGAAGCCATCATCACAAGAGACAAAGACATCATTTTAAACAGTGATAAAGTCATTTTACCCGGCGTAGGTGCATTTGGCGATGCAATGGAAAAAATCAACGCTTACGACTTGAAAAATACCATTTACGACGTGGTAGATGCTGGAAAACCATTTTTAGGCATCTGCCTTGGACTTCAGCTTCTCTTTAAGACAAGTGAAGAAAGCCCCGGGGCAACCGGACTTGGTATTTTAGACGGCGAAATCATAAGAATTCCGGCAAAAGAAGGCTTAAAGATCCCACACATGGGATGGAATGACCTCACTATCACACCAGGCGCAACCCTTTATCAGGGAATCGAAGATCACTCCTATGTATACTTCGTGCATTCCTATTATTTAAAGGCACACGAAGACATCGTAGCAGCAACAACCGAATATTCCACTTTAATTCATGCATCCGTTGAGAAAAACAATGTATTTGCGTGCCAGTTCCATCCGGAAAAGAGTGGTACCGTCGGTCTTAAGATTTTAGACAATTTCTTAAAGCTTTAATTAGGAGGAATCTGATATGCATACAAAACGAATTATTCCATGCCTCGATGTTACAGGAGGCCGAGTTGTAAAAGGTGTCAACTTCGTAAACTTAATTGATGCCGGAGATCCAGTTGCTGTAGGTGCAGCTTATGATACTGCAGGTGCCGATGAGCTCGTATTTTTAGATATTACTGCATCCTCTGATGCAAGAAACATTATGATCGATATGGTAAGAAAAGTTGCCGAAACCGTGTTCATTCCATTTACCGTTGGCGGTGGAATCCGTACCGTGGACGACTTCAAAGCCATTTTACGAGAAGGTGCGGATAAAATTTCCATCAACTCCTCAGCCATCAACACACCACGACTCATCTCCGATGCGGCAGACAAATTCGGAAGCCAGTGCGTCGTTGTAGCGATTGATGCAAGAAGAAGACAGAATGGCTATGGCTGGGATGTATACAAAAATGGCGGTCGTATCAACGTTGGTCTTGATGCCGTTGAATGGGCAATCGAGGCTGAAAAGCGCGGTGCTGGGGAAATTCTTCTCACATCCATGGACGGTGATGGCACAAAAGCGGGTTATGATGTAGAGCTTACCCGTATCATTTCAGAAAATGTTTCCATTCCGGTAATCGCATCTGGCGGTGCGGGAACTAAGGATCATTTTTATGATGTTTTAACAGAAGGAAAAGCTGATGCAGCTTTAGCAGCATCTCTCTTCCACTTCAAAGAACTTGAAATTAACGACTTAAAGAGAACACTTCGTGAACGCGGAGTCAGTGTGAGATTATAAATGAATACAAACGACGATAGAGGCTTTTATAAAAAGCTTGCTTCCATTGTCATTCCGGTAGCATTTCAGCAATTTATGCTGGCAAGTGTATCCGCAGCAGATGCGATTATGCTTGGAAAGCTGTCTCAAAATTCCATGGCGGCCGTATCCTTAGCCGGGCAGGTGCAGTTTATCTTTAACCTGTTTCTGGCAGGGTCTTCCATCGGAACAAGCATGCTTGTCGCCCAGTATATCGGAAAAGGGGATAAGGACGCGGTTGAGCGAATTTTAGGAATCGTTCTTCGCGTTACGGTGCCGATTGCGACCACATTTACACTCGCAGCGTTGATCATTCCGGAAATTATCATGGGAATATTTACCTCTGACGCGGACTTGATCGTATACGGCGCACAATATTTAAGATGTGTATCCCTTTCCTATTTCTTCTGCGGCATTACTCAGATTTATCTTGTCATCATGAAGAATTCGGGGCATGCAGCGAAGAATGCACTCATCAGCTCGACGAGTGTGGTGCTAAATATTTGTTTAAATGCGATTTTCATCTTTGGACTTTTTGGCTGTCCGAAATTAGGTATCGCGGGTGCTGCACTTTCTACCGTAATCGCAAGATTTGTGGAGATGAGTCTGGCGCTTTCTGATATGAAAAATGAAGGACGTATCAAGATTCGTCTGGCATATTTTCTTCACCGCGATATGGAGCTTCGAAAGGACTTCTGGAAGTATGCGACTCCGGCCTTTTTAAATCAGATTTTGTGGGGACTTGCGTTCTCCTCCGAGTCCGTGATCATGGGGCATATGAATCCGGATGCGGTGGCGGCAAACTCCATTGCACTTATTGTAAAGAATTTAACTGCCTGCTTTTGCTTAGGTTTTGGTAACGGGGCAGGCATTATTTTAGGAAATACTTTAGGCTCCGGTGATTTGGAGCGAGGAAAGTGTTACGGCGATCGCTTTATCAAGATTGCTGTGGCAAATGGACTTGTCACGGGTGGATTCGTCTTATTAATCAGCCCGTTGATTGTGAAATTTGCGAATTTAACGCCTCAGGCATCCCATTATCTTCGATGGATGCTTGTGATGTGCAGTTATTATCAATTTGGAAAATCCTTAACCTGTACGACAAATGGGGGAGTTTTCCCGTCTGGTGGGGATTCTAAATTTACTTTTAAATGCGATACGATCACCATGTGGGGATTTATCGTGCCGGTAGGCTTTTTTGTGGCATTTGTGTTAAAGCTTCCGGTGTTAGTCATCTATTTCTTTATGACATTGGATGAGACGATCAAGCTTCCAGCAATCTTTCTTCATTATCGAAAGTATGGCTGGGTGCGAAATATTACGAAGGACAGAAATTAGATGGAACGACTTATTTTTCATGTAGATGTGAATAGTGCATTTTTATCCTGGGAAGCGGCGAGACGCGTGAAGGAAGGCCTGCCTGACCTTCGTAAGATCCCGGCCGTGATCGGCGGGGATCCGAAGAAGAGAACCGGGGTTGTGCTTGCAAAGTCGATTCCTGCGAAGAAGTGTGGCATTCGAACGGGCGAGCCGATGGCGATGGCGGTTCGAAAATGCCCAAATTTAGTAAGTGCGCGAAGCGATTTTGAATTGTATGACCGCTGCTCAAAAGCATTTAAGGATATTTGTGCGTCCTACGCCCCCGTGATGGAGTCATTTTCCATCGACGAAGTGTTCTTGGATATGTCGGGTACACATTATATCTATCCGGATCCGATCGCGACTGCGCATGAAATTAAGGATAAGATCAAGAATGAGCTTGGATTTACGGTAAATGTCGGGATTGGGCCGAATAAGCTTCTGGCGAAAATGGCATCTGATTTTGAAAAGCCTGACAAGGTGCATACTCTGTTTATGGAAGAAATTCCGTCGAAGATGTGGCCACTTCCGGTTGGGGACTTGCTGTTTTTAGGTCGAAAATCGGTGGTGAAGCTAAATCGCGCAGAAATATATACCATCGGGGATCTGGCGCATCGAAGTGAAAAAGAAATTCAATATATTTTAGGCAACAAGGCTGGTCATCAGCTTCATCAATATGCAAATGGAATCGACGACACACCGGTGAAAGCGGTGCCGGATGATCCAAAAGGATACTCCGTGGAGACGACATTTGACGAGAATATCAAGACGATTGAGCAGGCGCTTCCGATTTTGCTCACTCAGGTAGATGTTGTGGCAGCTCGTATGCGCCGTGATGGCAACAAATGCACCTGCGTGTCGGTTGTTTTTCGTAACACGGAGTTTAAGAATAAGTCTCATCAATGCAAGATTGAGGGAAGCACGGATGTGACGGACGAGATTTACTTAAATGTGAAGCGTTTGTTTGAGGAATCCTGGAATGGGGAACCGCTTCGATTAATTGGGGTTGCTCTAACTGGCATCACGGATGAGGATTATGAGCAGATTTCGTTTTTTGAAAAGCCTGTGGATCGCACGAAGAATAAGAAAATCGACAAGGCAGTGGATGAGATTCGCTTAAAGTTTGGAAATAGTATGATTACGCGTGCGAGCACTTTGAATAAGGGTGATAAGATTGGAAGAAAGGCGAAAGCGCAGATGGAAAACCAGCGCAGGAAACCAGAGTGGAGTACGCGACGGACGGACGAATGTTTGTGCAATGAAGAAAAAACGCGAAAAATGAATTGATTTCTTATTTAGTACTATGATATAATAGGCTTTGTATTTTTCGGACGAGGTTTGTTAGGTACGAAAAATCGATTTTTAAGAAAAATTTATATAGAAAAATATAAAAAAATATATTTAGAAAAGGATGATAAAGATGGACTTAATTTATAGAAGTACACGTAATGACAATGAAACAGCAACAGCTTCTGAAGCAATCTTAAAGGGACTTGCAAATAACAGCGGTTTATTTGTTCCTACAAAGGTTCCAGCTTTAGACGTAACATTTGACGAATTAGTTAAGATGGACTACCGTGAAACAGCATATGCGGTTATGAAACAGTTCTTAACTGACTTTACTGAAGAAGAATTAAAATACTGTATCGATCATGCATATGACGATAAGTTTGACTGCGAAGAAATCGTGCCAATCGTAAAAGCTGGCGGTGCTTACCACCTTCAGTTATTCCACGGATCTACCATCGCATTTAAAGATATGGCACTTTCCATTCTTCCATATTTATTAGTAACATCTGCTAAGAAGAACAATGTAAAGAATGAAATCGTAATTCTTACAGCTACATCTGGTGATACAGGTAAAGCTGCTTTAGCAGGATTTGCAGATGTTCCTGGCACAAAGATCATCGTATTCTATCCAAAAGATGGTGTTAGCCCAATCCAGGAAAAACAGATGGTTACTCAGCGTGGTGACAACACATATGTAATCGGTATCAAGGGTAACTTTGATGACGCTCAGACAGGCGTTAAGAACATGTTCTCTGATACAGAGCTTGCAAAAGAAATGAACGAGGCTGGATATCAGTTCTCTTCTGCAAACTCCATCAATATTGGTCGTTTAGTACCACAGATCGTTTACTATGTATTTGCTTATGCAAGATTAGTAGAAAAAGGTGTGATTAAAGCAGGCGAAGAAATGAACGTTGTTGTACCAACTGGTAACTTTGGTAACATTTTAGCAGCATACTATGCAAAACAGATGGGTATTCCAGTAAAAACTTTAGTATGTGCATCCAATGAAAATAAAGTACTTTTCGATTTCTTCCAGACAGGTACTTATGATAGAAACAGAGAATTTATCTTAACATCTTCTCCATCTATGGATATCTTAATTTCTTCTAACTTAGAACGTTTAATCCATAAGATTGCAGGAGAAAGTGCAGAAAAGAACGCAGCATTTATGGCTTCTTTATCTTCTGAAGGTGTATACACAATCACAGATGAAATGAAAGCTAATCTTTCTGATTTCGTTGGTGAATACGCATCTGAAGAAGCAGTAGCAGCAATGATTAAGAAAATCTATGAAGAAGATAACTACATCATGGATACTCATACAGCAGTAGCTGCTCAGGGTTATGCTCAGTATGTAGAAGAAACTGGTGATACAACACCAACAGTAATCGCTTCCACAGCAAGCCCATATAAATTTACAAGAAGCGTAATGAATGCGATTGATCCAGCATATGATACAAAAACTGATTTTGAATTAGTTGATGAATTATGTGCAATCTCTGGTGTTAAAGTTCCACAGGCAATCGAAGATATCCGCTCTGCAGCAGTACTTCATGACACAGTTTGTGATAAGACAGAAATGTTAGCAGAAGTGAAGAAGATTCTTGGAATTTAATGATTAGTGTGTTTGGATAATTCAGGCATTTAGATTATTTAGATTATTTGGATTATTTCGGCCACCCGATTCGGGTGGCCTTTTTTGATGTAAAAGTTCACGAAGCAGATTTAGTGCTAACGGGGACGCGAATATTAGGTTTTTGTTATATGCGTACTAGTTTTAGCGCTTTAGTGGACGCGCATAGCATTTTGTAAAATTTCGCGTACTTGCTTTTGGATATGATCACAGCGAATCAGGTACGCACCAGGAGAAATATAAGCATACGCGTACAAGAAATCCAGCTTGCTAGGACGCGCCTAAAAAATATGAGATTTTCGCGTACAAAAATTAGTTGTGTTTTATGTACGCGATTTGAGAAAATTTCATTGGCGCGTCCAAAGACAAGAGTGAATAGGGACGCGCATACAAAAAAGCTATCTAGCGCGTCCTGAAAAATGCAAAAACAGGAATAATAGTCGGGACGCGTAAATTAATAATTGTTTAAGTGCGTACAAATTTCCGGAAAAGTCGGGACGCGCATAGCTGAAAGCGCGCTGACGCGTCCCCAAAGCGCGTCGGCACGCCCGCAAAGAGAGCCATCGCGTCCCCAAAGCCGAGCTTCACAATATAAATTTTCCCACTTTCTTAATTTTTATGCTATTATAATAACGTTGTGTGTATGTATAGTTAAATAAACTTTTGAGGAAATGTAATATGAAAAACAAAAACTTTTATCGCAATTTCTTTGCGATTTTCATCCCGCTGGTGTTACAAAATGTCATTACGATCAGTGTAAACTTAGCAGATAATATCATGCTTGGTTCGTACAGTGAGACGGCGCTTGCGGGTGCGGCGGCTGTCAATCAGGTACAGTTTGTCTATTCACAGATTGTACTTGCCTTTGGGGACGCGCTTGTTATTTTAGGAAGTCAGTACTGGGGGAAAAAGAGAATTGAGCCAATGAAGAAGCTTACTTCGATTGGAATCAGATTTGAGCTTATTGTATGGATCTTGTTATTTACGGCAACTACATTAGTGCCGATGAAAATATTGCAGATCTTTACGACAGATGGTCCGATTGTGGCAGCAGGAGTGGAATATTTATATGTAATTAAGTTTACGTATCTCTTCTTTGCCATCACGCAGCTCTTGCTTGCGATGCTTCGAATGACAGAAGTGGTAAAAATTGCGCTGGGACTTTCCATCATGACTTTCTTTGTCAACTGTGGAATCAACTATGTGCTGATTTTTGGTCACTTTGGAGCACCCGCACTTGGCATCACCGGTGCAGCAATTGGTACATTAACTGCCAGAATTTTAGAGACAATCGTAGTTATTTTATATATTGCATTTGTGAATAACAAGCTTGATCTTAGATTAAAAGACTTTGCAACATTTGACCGACTTTTAGCAAAAGATTACATCAAAGTGGCAACTCCGATGGTAATCGTTCAGGGACTTTGGGGTCTCAACACCGCTCTCCAGACAGTCATCCTCGGACATATGACTGCAGCAGCAATCGCGGCAAATTCCGTTGCATCCAACTTATTCATGATGGTAAAATCCATGATCTACGGTGCATCCGCGACCGCATCAGTTATCATTGGCCGAACCATCGGCGAGGGCGACTTAAAAGAAGTAATGAGATTATCTTCACGACTCCAGAAGATGTTTGTCGCAATGGGCATTATTGGCGGAATCATCTTATTCATCATCCGTGTGCCAATTCTTAGCATCTACGCCCTGTCACCGGAAACGAAGGCGATGGCGAACAGCTTCCTGATCATTCTGTGCTTTGTGTTTGTGGGCATGTCCTATCAGATGCCAACCAACAACGGAATTATTCGCGGAGGCGGCAGCGCAACGTACATCCTGAAACTCGACATCATCAGCATCTGGTGCATCGTGCTTCCACTTTCCTTCTTCATGGCTTTCGTGGTAAATGCTTCGCCGCTGGTGGTTTTAATCTGCTTAAATGCGGATCAGTTCTTTAAAGGTGTTCCGGCATTTTTAATGTCGCATTATGGCAACTGGATCAAGAAGTTGACTCGCTAGAAGTCAGTTGGTAAAATGTTACTGAAGTGAAAAGAATAGAGAGGTATTAATATATGAATCGTAAATCATGGGCAATCTGCTTTGTTTTAGCAGGAATCTTATTTATTATTTTTGGTGGCATGACCTTTATAAAAACTGGCTACGATTTATCAAGTGGCGGGTTAGATAAGGTATTAGGCGGAGTTTGCTTGATCGCACTTGCTGCTTATTATTGGTTCAAGAAAAAAGATTAAAGATTAGAATTAATAAAGCGTGATATTTCATGGCAGTAAGCCTTGAGTATCACGCTTTTTTGATATACAGGAAATTGCTATGCAATTTCCTGTATATCAAAAACCCTCCGGGGGATGCGCACCTCGCGGAGAGGCAGTTAATGCTTTGCATTCCGCTCGGGCGCGAAGTGTGCGAAGCACACTTTTTTGTTTTTTTAATATAGTTGTTGCGATGAGAGTTTAATCCCAGTGAGAATTTAATCTCTATACAATTCCGTTCTCTTTTCGCCATTCGGATGGTGGCATCTTGTATACATTACGAAATGCTCTGGAAAAATGGAGCTGATTTGGATAACCGACCGCTTTTCCAATCTCGCCAACTGACATGCTGGTATATTTTAGCATCTGAGTGGCCTGCTTCATGCGATAGTAGATGAGATATTGCTGAGGCGTCTTCTTTAAGGAATCCTTGAAGATTTTGCCGAGGTAGCTACGGTTTAAGCAACAGAAATCTGCGATGTCTTCAATGGTAATTGGTTCTGAAAAATTCTGCTCGATGTAGCTGACAGCCTGACGAATATAGAAATCGCGCTGATTTGTGTGGTTTGTGCTATTGTAGTGAGCAGAAGCATGAATGAGTTGATCCATGAAGAGGTAAAAATGTCCTAACTGGAAGATGGAAGTAGAAGTAGAACTTAAAACCGATTCGTCCACTTCAACAGGTTTTGTAAATCCGGTTCCGGAAATCAGGGAGAGAAGTTCGCTTTGAATATGAAAAAGTGCGGCTTCATCGCGGCATTCATAGATTGGGCGATCCGCAGACAATCCAGCCTGATTGAGCCATTCGGTAGCCTTCGCACCATCAAATTCCACCCACGCATATTCCCAAGGCGTATCCTCATCGGCTATATAAGTCGTAATCTGGTTCGGGCATACCAAAAAACCCTGATTTTTCTTGACGGGATATGTATGCTCAACCCCATCACGAGAAGTCGCAATCAAAGTTCCACTGCCCTCATACACAAGATGGAACAGATAATGACTACGAACCGCCGGCCCATAAGAATGAAGTGGCTGGCAACGCTCGAATCCATGCTGAAACAACATAATATCCATATAATATTCATTCGGAAAAATCGTATATAATTTATCAGGCGTATTTTTCGTTTTATCCATATTTCTCATACCTCGCTCATCTTAATCCTATTGTATCACAGGCAAATGTTTCTTTAATTCTTTTACTTGCACAAAATAATATAGAAATCTTTAGATAAATGTTATATATTTGAGATATCTAGCATTTTGGTATAATTTATTAGAAAAGAAATATATAATCGGAGTACTATTGTTGTTATAATTTTAGTTATAGGAAATCAATTTAATTTTCTATATATACCTTTATAGGAAATCAAATTCCCTATATATGTAAAGGAGGTCGATCTTCTATGCACAGACAGGAATATGAAAAAGCCAGAAAATCTGGATTAAAAGTTGCAAAAGCAGCCATGAATCGCGGCGAATATCCATATCTTCCGGTTCTTGACGATATCACAGAACAGGTAGAAATCGTAAAAGAAGAAACCTTAGGGGTCGTTGACGTTCCGGTGGATCAGATTGTCGGGACCAAGACCAAAGGCAGGACGAATGCATTTGCACGAAATTTCATGCCACTTCTAGAAGAAGAATCCGAGTTTGCCACGAAATGGATGAACCTTTATAAAGCACAGATTACCGAAGGAATCAGAGATCCGATCGTGGTATATGAATACTTAAATCACTTTTATGTGATGGAAGGTAATAAGAGAGTCAGCATTATGAAATATGTGGGCGCAACCAGCATCAGAGGCCGCGTTACCCGCATGATTCCAAAGCAGGATGGATCGAAAGAAACAGCCATCTATCATGAATTTCTAAAGTTTTATCAGATTACCAAAGTCAACAACCTTATTTTTACCGAAAAAGGCGGCTACGAAACACTCCTAAAGCATGTTGGCGTAAAAGAAGAATGGGATGACGAGTTAAGAAAAGATGTCCTTTCCTGCTATGAACGATTTGCAAAAATCTTCGAAGCAAGAAGAACCAGAATGATGCGACTCACCACTGCAGACGCATTTGTCGTATATCTAGATTATTACGGCTACGACACGATGCTAAAAACTCCAACCAAGACATTAAAAAGTGAGATCAAAAGCTTAGAAGATGTATTCATCTCCTTCCCAAAGAAAAAATCCTTACAGCTTCGTATGGATGAAGAGTCTGTGGATGACAAACCAGGCCTCTTAAATGGCCTTCAGCTTCCGGGAAGCGTATTAAAAGTAGGATTTTTCTTTGACAAAACTGCCGAGACATCTAGATGGACATATAACCACGAACTCGGCATGAAAGCCGTGGAAAAAACATTTGCCGACAAGGTTAGATGCCATGCATACTACAATCTAGGTGACAGCGCGTCAGGAATCGAAGCAATGGAAGATGCTGCAGCAAAGGGATGCACCCTCATGTTTGCAACGACACCAAAGCTCGTTTCTGCATGCACCGCCATCGCAGTAAAATATCCAAACATTAAGATTTTAAACTGCTCCTTAAATACCTTATTTGGTCACGTAAAAACCTACTATGCACGCCAATATGAAGCAAAATACCTTATGGGTGTCATCGCAGGACTTGTGGCAGACAATGACCGCATCGGTTATCTCGCCGATTATCCGATTTATGGAGCAATTGCAAATATTAACGCATTTGCCTTGGGAGTATCCCTCGTGAATACAAAAGCGAAGATTTATCTTCACTGGTACACGAAAAAAGAGGAGAATATCGACCAGGCATTACTTGCACAGGACATATCGATCGTGTCCGGTTATGACAGCATGATTCCAAACAGTGACGGCATGCGATTTGGCCTCTTTGATTTCAAGAGCGAAGATCCAAAGCCAATCGCCATGGCAGTATGGCACTGGGAAGTCTTCTATGAGAAGATGATTCGTTCCGTCCTAAACAACAACTGGAATCGTGACAAGATCAAAAAAGGCGAAGCCATCAACTACTGGTGGGGCATGAATGCAGGTGTAATCGATTTTCTCACCTCAAGCAAAGTGCCGACAGGCAACCGAAACCTCGCCGAAGCCCTGAAAAAAGGAATCGCCGGCCGAAACATTTACCCATTTTCGAACGAAATCTATGCGCAGGGGCACATCAAGAAGCTGGAAGATGGGGACATCATGGATCCGTACGATATCATGAATATGGACTGGCTCTTGGAAAATGTTGTCGGAAGTATTCCATCAAAGGATGAACTGGTGGAAGGGGCAAAGAAGATTGTTGAGCTTCAGGGAATTAAGAAGGAGGATCGTAATCGATTATGAGAATCCTGACTATTTCTGATATCGAGTCAAAAGCACTTTGGGATCACTATGAGCAGCACAAAGATGACCAGTATGATTTAATCATCTCCGCAGGGGATCTGGATGCAGGGTATTTGTCATTTCTGACTACGATGTACAATTGTGATGTTTTGTACGTGCCAGGCAATCACGATGATCGCTATGAGGTCAATCCTCCGGAAGGATGTATCAACATTGACGGAAAACTGATCAATTACAAGGGACTTCGCATTATGGGACTGGGTGGCTCCATCCGCTACAATTGCGGGAATTTCCAGTACACTGAAAAAGAGATGCGAAAGAAAATCTGGTATCTGCTTCCGAAAGTGATGTTTAATCGTGGTGTGGATATCTTAGTTACCCATTCTCCTGCAAGAGGATTTCACGATGGGGACGATGGACCGCACAAAGGCTTTGACTGCATTTATGATTTCGTAGAAAAATACGAACCAAAGTATTATATCCATGGTCATGTACATATGAACTATGGACACCATGTGCCAAGGGTGGACAAGCTTGGCCATACAACTGTAATCAATGCATATGAAAAATATGTTTTAGAAATAGATGATTGATAGAGAAAAGGAGATTTACGATGAGACAGACTGCTGTATTAAAAGAAGAATTCAAAAACCACGCACATAGAGACTTATTACTTGATATCTATTTAGATGAAAGCATGATGGATTATCAGGAAGCTCGTTACGTAAAAGCAATCGAAAAATTCGAAGAATTATTTGGTGAAAATGAAGTAGAAATCTACTCTGCTCCTGGTCGTTCTGAAGTAGGAGGAAATCATACAGACCACCAGTTTGGATGCGTACTTGCAACATCCATCAACTTAGATGCAATCGCAATCGTAACACCAAATGAAGGTTCCATCGAATTAGTGTCCGAAGGATTTGATCAATTAATCAAAGTTAATTTAGATGACATTTCCATGAACGAAGAAGAAATCGGCACAACCGTTTCTTTAATCCGTGGTATGGTTGCAAAACTTGCTGAAGCAGGCCACAACGTAGGCGGCTTTAAAGCATATGTAACAAGTGACGTAATCGTTGGTGCAGGTTTATCCTCTTCCGCAGCATTTGAAACAATCATCGGAACCATCCTCTCCGGTTTATATAACAACATGGACGTAAGCCCAGTGTTCATCGCTCAGGCTGGTCAGTACGCAGAAAATGTTTACTTCGGAAAACCTTGTGGTCTTATGGATCAGATGGCTTGCTCCGTTGGCGGACTCATCAACATCGATTTTGAAGATCCTGCTACTCCAATCATGAATAAGGTAAATGTTGAGTTTGATGATTATAAACACAGCTTATGTATTGTGGATACAAAGGGCTCCCATGCAGATTTAACAGATGAATACGCAGCAGTTCCTGCAGAAATGAAAGCAGTTGCAGCAATGCTTGGCGAAGAAGTATTAAGAAGAGTTGACACAAAAGCATTCTATGCTGCAATCCCTGAAATCAGAGAAAAATTAGGAGATCGTGCTGTTCTTCGTGCAATTCATTTCTTCAATGAAAATG
>JAZUED010000062.1:0-3628 GCA_045640005.1 Candidatus Fimousia sp. | reverse complement strand
CACCAGATTTCTTATTAAGTACGTTCATAACTTCTGCCATTGTGATACCTTCCTGATCAGCGATAAATTCCATGATCGCTGGGTCCATATCACCAGAACGTGTACCCATTACAAGACCTTCAAGTGGTGTAAGACCCATAGAAGTATCTACAACTTCACCGTTCATAACTGCGGAACAGGAAGCACCATTACCTAAGTGAGCAACGATGATCTTAAGATCTTTGATGTCTTTTCCAAGCATTTCAGCTGCTCTCTGGGAAACATACTGATGAGATGTTCCGTGGAAACCATAACGTCTTACGCCATATTTTTCATAATATTCGATTGGTAAAGCGTAAAGGTAAGCTTTTGGTGGCATTGTCTGATGGAAAGCTGTATCAAATACTGCTACCATTGGAAGGTTAGGCATTAATTCTCTACAAGCATTGATACCGATTAAGCAAGCTGGGTTGTGAAGTGGAGCGAAAACGCTGCAAGCTTCGATTTCTTTGATTGCTTCATCTGTGATAATACAGGATTTTGTGAATTTTTCACCACCATGTACTACACGATGTCCTACTGCACTGATTTCATCTAAAGAGTCGATAACGCCAACTTCTTTATCTGTTAAAGAATCAAGTACTAACTGGATTGCTACTGTATGATCAGGCATTGCTGGAGTAGTTTTGATTTTATCTTTACCTGCTGGCTGATGTGTTAATGCACCGTCGATACCGATACGTTCACATAAACCTTTTGCTAATACTTTTTCTGTTTCAGAGTCGATGAGCTGATACTTTAAAGAAGAGCTACCGCAGTTGATTACTAAAATGTTCATTGTTCTTTCTCCTTAATAATTAATTATTGAAAATATTATTTCTGAGCCTGTACTGCAGTGATTGCAACTACACCAACGATATCGTCAGCGTTACATCCACGAGATAAATCGTTAACCGGTTTTGCAATACCCTGAGTAATTGGGCCATAGGCATCTGCCTTAGCAAGTCTCTGAACTAATTTGTATCCAATGTTACCAGCATCTAAGTCTGGGAATACTAATACATTAGCTTTACCTGCTACTTCACTTCTTGGAGCTTTAGACGCTGCTACAGATGGAACGATCGCTGCATCTAACTGTAATTCACCACAGATTAATGTATCTGGGTATTCACGTTTTGCAATCTGAGTAGCTTCTGCAACTTTATCAACGTCAGGATGTTTTGCACTACCTACTGTGGAGTGAGATAACATCGCAACTCTAGGTTCTTCCCCTACAAGGTTCTTAAATGATTCTGCAGAGCTTCCTGCGATTGCAGCTAACTGCTCTGGGTTAGGGTTCTGATTTAAACCACAGTCTGCAAATACAAATGTTCCGTTCGCACCCATGTCACAATCTGGAACTACCATTAAGAAGAATGCGGATACGATTCTTGTTCCTGGTGCTGTCTTAACAACCTGAAGTGCTGCACGAAGTACGTTAGCGGAGGAGTTGATCGCACCTGCTACCATACCGTCTGCATCTCCGGTACGTACCATAGTTGCACCAAAGAATAATGGGTTGGATAATAATACTTCACGTGCATCTTCCGGCATTAAGCCTTTGCTCTTTCTTGCTTCGCATAAAGAATCCACGTAAGCGTCCATTCTGTCACAGTTTTCTGGGTCAACAAATGTTGCCTTGCTGATATCTAAGTCACCTGCTAATTCTAAAATTTCTTCTTTATCACCAACTAAGATGACGTCTGCAACTTCTTCTGCTAAAACAGTTGCAGCTGCCTGCAGTGTTCTGATATCACTTGTTTCTGGAAGTACAATTGCTTTTTTGTCCTGTTTTGCGCGTTCTTTTATAACATCAATAAAGCTCATCGTCTTGCTCCTTTCGGCTTATCTTTTTCATAAAATTTCATAATTCACTAACTATAATTTTACTAGTTTTTCTATATAATATCAATAGATTAATGTCATGTTTTTAACTAAATAAATGTGTGTTATAATAGATTTGTAAAAAACGATAGGCATATGGAGAAAAAGTATGAGAATAAGTGCAGTCATTTGCGAATATAACCCGTTTCACAACGGTCATAAGTACCAGCTAGAAGAGATCAGAAAGCGACTAAAAAGCGACTATATTATTGCAATCATGAGTGGAAACTACGTACAGCGAGGCACACCCGCCATCTGCGACAAATATGCCCGCGCAAAAGCCGCTCTTTCTTACGCCGATCTCGTAATCGAACTCCCCCTTGTCTACGCAACCGGCAGCGCAGAAGCATTTGCCACTGGAGCAGTAAGAATATTAGAAGGTTTAGGATGCGTCGATGACCTCGTTTTCGGTGCAGAGGACGACTGCCTTGACGACTTTTTAACACTTTCTTCAATTTTGAACGACGAACCGGAAGCATTTTCTACTATTTTAAAGGCCGAATTAAAATCCGGTCTCTCCTATCCAGCCGCCAGACAAAACGCAGTGAGCGCGTACTTAGGCACAGACCGATTCCAACCACTTTTAAAAAGCCCAAACAACCTGCTCGCTTTAGAATATGTCCGCGCAATCAAACGCCTGAACGTTTCCATGAAACCTTACATCATCAAACGCGAAGGAGGCGGGTATCATGAAAAAGGGATGGATACCAATTTCCCATCTGCCACTGCGATTCGAAACAGGATCAATGAAGGACATTTTGATTTCGCGAACGCCATTCCGACATCTATGAATTCGTATTTATCTATAGATAATAACCATGCATTTCCGGTGAACACAGACGATTTTTCAGATTTGCTGTTCTACCGAATCGAGTGTGAAAGCCACCCGGAAGAAATTTTAGACTTCCACCCTGAAATGTATGAAAGAATAAAGAAATTCGCACCAACTGCAGTTTCATTTACCGATTTAATAGAAAAAGTAAAAATGAAAAACCTCACCTATACAAGAATCAGCCGATACCTCCTGCATCTCATTTTAGGCTTAAAGAAGGCTGACTATGAAAAAGAGGTAGCTTATACCAAAATCTTAGGATTTCGAAAAAAATCCTCACCACTTTTAAAGATTTTAAAAGAAGCAAGCCAGATTCCGGTGATTCAAAAGCCATCCCGCTACCAAGAAGTGCTTGACGCTTCGGAAGCAGACATTTATGAACTAGATCTCTTCGCAAACCGCATCTATTATGGTGTGATTCGAAGAAAATTCCACATCTGCTTAGAAGATGATCTTAAAAGACCATTGTTGATTGTGTAAATTAAGAATAGAGTTTCGCTTGCGAAACTCATGCGCCGAGCGCGGTCGCGGCAGCGACATCTACTTTGCGCGCGAGTGTGCAATCCACGAAGTGCTTTTTAATATACGAGGGAATTGCATCGCAATTCCCTCGTATATTAAAAAGGAGTTATCTATTCAGATAACTCCTTCATTCATTTCACTTAGTATTACATTGTCTTCTTTAATGCGCGAATCTGGTCTTCAACCTGTCCACGGTTTTTCGCCATATCTGCCACATCATTCTCAAGACCTTCCATCAACTGAGCGAATACACTTGCCTGTGCATTCTTGAAGTTTTCAACAAAGCTTTCTAAACCTTCCACTGTATCAAGTGTATAGTTCATTGCTGCAAGACGAGTTTCTTTCGCATCAGCCTGTGCTTTGTCAGCAACC
>JAZUED010000061.1:0-5887 GCA_045640005.1 Candidatus Fimousia sp. | reverse complement strand
GTGAAGTTTCCGTAGTATAAAGAAAAGAAGAAGGAGATTCCGATCCAGCCGACAGCTGAAAAAATGGCTCCTGGAATAACTTCACGAAGTCGGATCGTAGCCATGTCGTTCTGTGAGCCAAGGAGTTGAATTACTAAGTTGTCTTCCTAAGACCGCTTGGCCTCCGACTTGTGAAGTTTCCGTAGTATAAAGAAAAGAAGAAGGAGATTCCGATCCAGCCGACAGCTGAAAAAATGGCTCCTGGAATAACTTCACGAAAACGCATGCGCTGACTAGGTAAAAAGCGGTAGATTAACAGGAATAAGAAAATAAAAATCGTGAACGAGATGATGACACGTCCGATAAAGAAGACGCGATTCATACTTTCTAAAAATGGGAACCAGTAATACAGGTAAAGCAACATCGTATTACCAAATAACAGTAAGATCATGGAGATTAAGAGTCCTGCTGCAAAAAGCATCAGATAGACACTTGATAATAATCGCATGATCACGAAGTTTCGGTCCTCATCGATTTCGTATACGGAGTTTAATCCACCGATCATGGCAGCTACCCCTTTTGATGCAGACCACAAAAGGGAAATCAAGTTGAAGGATAAGAATGCGGTAGACTGCTGTACGAATACCATGTTAATGATGGAAATAACAAAGGAACTGTACTGCGCCGGCAAATATTCCTTACAAGCAAGTAAAATGTCCGCCTGGTTGATCGGCAAATATCTCGTCAGATATAATATAAACATGATAAATGGGAAAGTTGCGAGTACCGTAAAGAATGCCGCCTGGGCTGCAAAGGCTGTGATGTGATCCTGACGCATCTTCAAGGCGATTGCCTGTACGGCCGCAATGATCTGATTAATCATAGTTTTGCCTCTTTCATATATAAATAGTTAGTCAAATTTTACCACAATCAGTCCAAAATCACAAGAAAATGAGAGGTTGACAAGAAGTTAACTTATGTTATAGAATAGTCCATGTTATGAATCAATATAAGAAAAGACTATGACGGTGCACAGTAGAGCATTTATTTTCATTCAGAGAGAGAGGGTCACTGGCTGAAAGCCCTTTTATGTTCAGATAACTGCTTGAATTTCACACTCGAGGTTGTATTCCTGAAACAATAGTAGGGAGTAACGTGATAAGCGCGTTAAGCTTAACTTAAGTGTCAGAACCATTTTACGACGCTGCAAAGCAATGAGTTGTTGGAAGAAAAAACAGCAAAGCGATAATAGGTGTCGGATTGTTCTGGAATTAGGGTGGTACCGCGATGACTTCGTCCCTTGTTGGATGTGGTCATTTTTTTATTTTTAGGAAGTTTTCCAATGAAAACACCGTCTTGAAAGTAGGTACACCAAATCAACATAGCAAATATATTAAGAAAGAAGGAGAATCTTAATGAAAGATAAAATTAATGGTATCTTAGCTGAAGCAAAAGCAAAAATTGCTGAAACAACAAGCGAAAGCCAGCTTCAGACAGTTAAGAATGCACTTGTTGGAAAACAGGGAACATTAAGCCAGATGATGAAGGATATTCCAAAGTTAGACGTATCCCTTCGTCCTGAAATGGGTAAATTATTAAACCTTGCAAAAAAACAGGTAACAGAACTTGTTGATGAAAAGAGAATGGAATTAAAGTTAAAGGCATCTGAAGTGTCTACAGATTTCGACGTTTCCGTACCGGGAATCCTTCCTGCAGGCGGTGGACTTCACCCAATCACACAGATGTGTTACGACTTAAATGATGCATTCCGCTCCATGGGATTTGAAATTTTCGAAGAAGATGATATCACATCTGAATTCTACGGCTTCGATAACTTAAACTTCCCACCAAACCATCCTGCACGTGAAAGTATGGATACATACTGGTTAGAAGGACATGATGACGGCCCTGCAAATGAAAAGCTTTGCCTTCGTCCACATTTAACAGGTGCTTCTGTACGTTACATGCAGACACATAAACCACCTTACCGTTTCGTATATCCAGGTCGTGTATACCGTAACGAAACAACTGATGCACATCATGAAAGAGCATTCTTCCAGTATGAAGCATTAATCGTTGACAAAGACATCACATTTACATCCGGTAAAGTATTAATCAAAACAATCTTAAGCAAAGTATTCGGTACAGATGTACCAGTACGTATGCGTTCCGGTTTCTTCCCATTCGTAGAACCAGGCTTCGAAATCGATATGGAATGTCAGGTTTGTGGAGGAAAAGGCTGTTCCGTATGTAAACACGTAGGCTGGATCGAAGTAATGCCAGGTGGATCTCCACATCCAAACGTACTTCGTGCAGCAGGCTTAGACCCAGACGAATATACAGGTTTCTATGTAAATATCGGTCTTGACCGTTTAGTAATGATGCGCTACGGCGTAGATGACGTAAGACTGTTCCACAGCACTGATTTAAGATTCTTAAAACAGTTCAGATAAGAGGAGGTTAAACTTATGAAATTATCATTATCCTGGATCAAAGATTATGTAAACCTCCCTGAGGATACAGATCTTAAAAAATTAGCTTATGACTTAACCATGGATACCGTTGAAGTAGAAGACGTAGAATTCATGGCTGAAAGATTTGAAAAAATGGTTGTTGGTGTAATCGAAGCAATCGAACCACATCCAAATGCTGACAAACTTCGCGTATGTAAAGTAGATATCGGCGATGGCGAAATCAAAGACATCGTTTGTGGTGGTATCAACTTAACAGAAGGTATGCGTGTTGCAGTTTCCTGCCCAGGTGCTATGGTTCGCTGGCATGGAGAAGGCGAGCCAGTTGTAATCAAAAATTCCAAACTTCGTGGCGTAGCTTCCTTCGGTATGATCTGTGCTTCCGATGAAATCGGTTTAGGCGAATTATTCCCAGCAAAAGAATTTGCTGAAATTCTTGACTTATCCGCATTTGACGTGCCAGCAGGTACACCAATTGCCGAAGCTCTTGGACTTGATGACGTATTACTTGAAATCGACAACAAATCCATGACAAACAGACCTGACCTTTGGGGTCACTATGGTATTGCACGTGAAATCGCTGCATTATACAACTTAGAATTAAAACCAATCAAACCATTTGTTCCAGATGTAGAATCTGAATTCAATGTAGTAATTGAAGATCCAGATCGTTGTCCACGATACATCGGTGTGGAAATGGACGGCGTATGCGTAAAGCCAGCTCCATATGAAATGCAGAGCAGAATCTGGAGAGTTGGTATGCGTCCAATCAACGCATTAGTTGACATTACAAACTATGTAATGCTTGCAACAGGTAACCCAACACATGCATTTGACGCAGATAACATTTCTGATCATATCGTAGTTCGTCGTGCAAAAGCAGATGAAAAGCTTCTTCTCTTAAATGACAAGGATCTTGAATTATGCGAAGACGACTTAGTAATCACAGACTCTGAAGGAGCAGTAGCTCTTGCAGGTGTTATGGGTGGTGCAAAAGACTCTATCTTACCTAAGACAGAACGAGTAATCTTAGAAGTTGCAAACTTCGAATCCACAGGTATCAGAAGAACAGCTCTTCGTTACGACAACCGTACAGAAGCTTCTTCCCGTTACGAAAAAGCAGTTGATCCAGAACGTTGTGATCAGGCACTTGCTTTATCCATGGAATACTTCAAAGAATTATATCCAGAACTTAAAGTAACAGGCTTCTGCGACAAATATGTAAAGAAATTAGAACAGGCTCAGATCGACGTAAGCCTTACATGGTTAGAAAAGAGACTTGGTAAACACCTTACAAATGAAGAAATCAAAGCAAAACTTGAACTTCTTGGTTTCGAAATCACAATCGATGGCGACAACATGCATGTAGTAGCTCCAACATGGAGATCTACAGGTGATATCTCCATCAAAGATGACATGATGGAAGAAGTAGCTAGAATGTATGGTTATGACAACTTCGAAGCTACACCATTCGTTACATCCTTTGAAGGTGCGATCAACCAGAAAGATAAAGATTTAGTAAGAAATATTAAAGAATATCTTGCAATCCGTTGCGGTATGCAGGAAGTATATACATATCCTTGGATGAAGGATGAATTTGTAAATGCAGTAATGCCAACAACAGACGGCATGCTTCGTTTATCCACTCCACCAGCTCCAAATATGAGCTACATCCGTTCTTCCTTACTTCCAAACCTTTGTGAAGCAGTAGTTAAGAACGAAAGATATTTCAACGATTTTGCAATTTTCGAAGATGCTCAGGTATTCTTTGACAGAAACTACGAAGCAAAATACGATGAAAGAGAACTTCTTCCAGAACAGAAGAAACACATTGCAGGTGCATTTGCAAGCAGCGTGAAGAACATCACAGAACTCTTTAGAGAAGCAAAGGGTGTGCTTGAATTCATGTCCCGCTACACACATATGGAAGGCTTTACATTCGAAAAAGACGAAAAACCAAACTGGGCTGACAACGTTGTATGGTTAAACATCAAAGTAAACGGCGAAAAGATTGGTGATATGGGTCTTCTTGCTAAGAAACCATCCTTAGACTGTGGTATCAAAAACCTTGCAGTTATGCTTTTCGAAATCGATGCTACAAAACTTGTTCCATTAAAATCCAGAACAAACAAGTTTGAACATCTTCCAGAATATCCAGAAAATGAATATGACATCTCTATGTTATTCGATAATGATGCAACATGGAGTGACATTTACGGATCCATCATGGGCAAGAAAAAAGCAGCAGCAATTCTTAAGGATGCAGCTTTCGTAGATGAATACAGAGGAAAACAGATCCCTGCAGGTAAAAAATCTGTAACAATCAGACTTACTATTGCATCTCCTGAAAAGACTCTTACATCTAAAGAAATCGAAAAGACAGCGGATAAAGTTATGAAGATTCTTCGTAAGAAGATGGGCGCTGAACTTCGTGCTCAGTAAAATGCTACGCTCATAATTTTAATGAATACAGGACTCGGACGTGTATGCGTTCGAGTCCTTTTTTAGTTCAATCTTATACTGTTGAAAATGAAGGATAATTATTGTATAATTCATATATGATGCAATTTCTGTCGAAAAATAGCCATTTTTGACGGAAGAAAGAAGGAAAACATGAATTTACACGATTTTTATTATGATTTACCGGAAGAACTGATCGCGCAGGATCCACTAACTGATCGTTCTAGTTCAAGACTTCTGGTACTCGATAAAACGACCGGGCAGAGACATCATAAAATCTTTAAGGACGTCATCGATTACTTAAAACCAGGAGACTGTCTGGTTATTAATAATACGAGAGTACTTCCGGCAAGACTGATTGGTGCCAAAGAAGAAACCGGCGGAAAAGTTGAAGTATTATTATTAAAGAGAAAACAGGACAATGTCTGGGAAACTCTTGTTAAGCCAGGGAAAAAGGCGAGACCAGGTGCCCGCATTGTATTTGGAGATGGAATTTTAAAGGGTGAAGTATTAGAGGTTGTTGAAGAAGGAAATCGTCTCATTAAGTTCGAGTACGAAGGGATTTTTGAAGAAGTGCTTGATCAGCTTGGCGAGATGCCGCTTCCACCATATATTACCCATCAGTTAGAAGATAAAAACCGTTACCAGACCGTATATGCAAAGCATAATGGATCCGCAGCAGCTCCTACCGCAGGGTTACATTTTACTGAGGAACTTTTGCAGCAAATCCAGGATAAAGGCGTAAAAATTGCAAATGTTACCCTCCACGTTGGGCTTGGTACCTTCCGTCCGGTAAAGGTTGAAAATATTTTAGATCACCATATGCATTCTGAATTCTATCAGATCGAAGAAGAGGATGCGATCAAGATCAATGAAACAAAAAAAGCAGGTGGCAGAGTCATCTCTGTTGGTACGACAAGTACCAGAACCTTAGAATCCGTTGAAGTCGGAGGCCAAGCGGTCTTAGGAAGACAACT
>JAZUED010000060.1:0-3713 GCA_045640005.1 Candidatus Fimousia sp. | reverse complement strand
CTTCATTTCGTCAACCATCTCACAGAGATAGGTTGGAATTCCTTGGTGGGAACCAGTTTCTGCAAGTGCCATTGCCGCACAGGAATGGCAAAGCTTCTGATTCTCACATTTGGTACAGATACCCGATAATCGGATATCATTCGTTACTTGAACCAGTTCTTCCCATGTTGTCTTAAAAGATTCATGATTTACTTCAAGCATTGGTTTTGTCATCATTCCACATGGACCAATCAGTCCATCCCAGGTAATCCAGAATGAAGCTTTGCCAGCCCTACAGCGAACTGTTCCATCTACTGGATCGATACAGTTTTCATCAAGTCCTGGTGGTGGAACTGTGCCTTCTAAGATGCTTTTCATTCTCTTTTGAAACATTTCTTCTCCAAAGCGAAGGCGAAATGCTTCTCCATTATGATGAGCTGCTTCTTTTGGTGTAAATCGTTCATTCTGTCCAATCAAATCTTCATCACGTCTGATTGGAGGGAACATATAAGTTACCGGCTCATAGATTAGGCCTTTTCTTTCTGCATAAGCCACCATTTCAGCCAGGTCATGTATGTTATCTGGCGTCAGGCTGCCATTAAGCTTCACTTGAATATGTGCTTCCTGAAGCATGGTGATTGCTCGATCTACACGTTCATATACATGTCTGATTTGGCATAGATCATAATAAGTATCATCATTCCCACCATATAAAGTAATATTGATACGGTTTGGCGGATACTTCTTAAATCGTTCTACCGCTACTTCATCGATCATAGAGCCATTGGTATTAATCGATACCAGCAATCCCATCTTAACAAGTTCTTCATAAAGCTCCCAGAAATAAGGCCATAAAAGGGGTTCGCCTCCAGTTAACAGAAGATAAAGCAGCCCTTCTTCCTTAGCCTGTCTGGCAATGGATAACCATTGTTCTTTAGTAAGCATCTTTCTAGGACTGTCTTCCACTTCCTGCTTAGTCTTTCTCACATAGCACATCTTGCAGGAGAAATTGCAGACAGGCGATAATTCGAACGTTCCACTTAATGGAATTCGAAGCCTTGACGCCTTGGAAAACAGATATGATGTAATTCTAGGTTCTATTTGTTTTGGTTCCATGTTCTAATGTTCCTCAAATTCTTTTTTTAGGACTTCTACTGCACTTTGCTCTGGCAAACAGCTCAGCTCATAAACCGGTATATCCTGAATAATTGATGTCGTCAGGTCCAATACTTTTTCCACAAAGACCTGATCCCAAGTATAAATTGTCAGGTTCTGATAAACAGCAATCATAGCTTCTCGTAAAGAAAGCTTTCTTAAACTGTTTTCCTTTGCCTGTCTTAGCATAACGATGGCTCGTACAGGTGTCTTCTCATTAATATGACATCTACTGCTTCCTGCATAAGGGGAGCCATAAGCATACCATCCATCTGCTGTTTTTCGAATGATCGGTCTGTCACCATTGATCAGTTTCGCACCCTCGTACTTAATCCAAAGATCAGATTGAGTACTCTTACCAATGCCAGATGGACCGGAAAACAGGATTCCTCCATATGGAGTGTCTACACAGGATGAATGAAGAATCATTCTACCTTCTTCTATGAAGACTCTTTCCCATTGGGAATGATAGAAACAATTGTTTGTTTCACTGAAGAATCGTTCAAAGTCTTTTAAATATTGAATATAAACTGTTTTAGAATCATAATCAATTTGGCTGATTGCATATTCTTTCAAACTATCTCTATCAACATATATATAAATCATTTTATGGCCCAAATCATATACTTCATAATCAAGGCATTGGTAAACCAATCTACCATTTTCAGTTGATAATAATGCAGAAGACTGAACAATCAAGTTCCATCCATCTTCCTTTATTTTATTTATTTGAAATGCTGCAAACTGCTGTGTCATTAATATATTATGGTTTGAAATCATATGAATGATTAGTTCTGCTATCTTATATATCTGGTTCATCATTATTATGAGTTGAATGTATTATTTCCTTCACCACCATTTGTATAACAATAATCTTCATAATCTTCTTCTAAAAGTTCACATCCAGCACTATTTGTAAAAAGAACTACTCCTTCAACTCCCAAAATGTCCTTATCAGATATAGCAGTGCATGAATACTTATCGCTCTGATTACTCATATTCCATGCACAAGTGGCCACATGTGTAGATAATTCAAAATCTTCATAGTAAACATCTGGTTTCACATATTGTTTCATTATTTCTTACTACTCCTCCTTCTATTCCTTATTAATATTTATATTTGCAACATCCGCTTCTCCCATGGCGCATTCAGGTACGTCAAGTTCATAGCTTCCGTTGTTTGGAATCTTTTTCATCAGGTATGTGTAGGATTTGCCCCCAAAATACATACCATCAAACACACAATGCACTTTTGCTTCGACCTTTTTAAGGTCTTTTCCTGTATGGTTTTCGAATGAGATCTTGCTTCCATCTACAGTAAATGGAAATTCAGAGACCATCAGGTCAGAACGGGGTCCGTAGGTAGCATCGCATTGTACTTTGGATGCTTCTACTTCGATTTCCACACTTTCGTTGGATGTTTCGAATGCCCATACACTCATATCTGCTGGCAGGTCTTCTACCTCAAAGTGAAGTGTTCTTTTATCTGCCAGTTTGACTGTAATATCCGCTTTTTCTAAATATTTTCCGGATGTATTCTTAATTTCTAATGTTGCGATATCTTCTCCGTAGGTAAATTCGTTGTCCGGATTATCAATACTTGACGGAAAGATACTGCCTAGTTCCAAATTATTCTTATCCATTTCATATGGATATTCAGTAATTTTGCCATTTCCCATGCCTTTGATGAGCAGAATCAAGACGAGAATGACAGCCACTGCTATCGCTACAGCAATTGTTTTCTTCTTCATTTTCTAATCCTCTTCGGTTAAGATTCCGATTTTTCGCAATTTTTCCAAAAATTCGCACACATCGGTTTCTGCAGTTTCCTGGTTAACATCATATTCGCCGAGGATGGTCTCAACTAATTGTGCAAAGGTGCATCCGCTTTTTAGTTCATCCCACAAAAGACGACCGCTTTCTGTAACACTAATCATCCCGTGGACATTTAGTGCAACTTCCCCAACCGGTATAAGCAGATATTCCCCTGCGATTTCTCTTACGACAAACTCCCCATTAATCTTCATAAGATTCCTCCTGTTACTTAAATTCTTAAATTCCAGCTATCTTCCTGACATTTAAGATTCTTCTTTTTCTGTCTTTTTCGCAGATTTGTTTCTGCGTTTTCTACTTTTGTGTTTTTTCTCATGGCCGTAACCGTAACCATAATTATGTCCATATCCATAGCCACCATAACCGTAGCCATAGCCATATCCATATCCGTAACCGTAGCCATAACCGTAGCCATAGCCATAAGAAGACACAAATCCTTTCGAACCATTTACCACGCATCCGAGAACATTTGCCGTGGAGCTGTTAAGAACATCCATGGCTTCCCAGATTCGATCAACGGTTGAGTAATCCTGCTTGATGACATAAATGGCTGCGTCTGTGTAGCGTGCAATGATTGCCGCATCTTCGACAACCAGAAGCGGCGGTGTATCGATGATTACAAAGTCATACACTTCCTTAAGCTGTGCTACAAATGCTTTCATCTCAGGTGAGGATACAATCTTGATAGAATCCGCTCCGCTTTCTAATGTAGTATATACATCTAATGTTTCCTTGCAGAAGATGCT
>JAZUED010000059.1:0-18828 GCA_045640005.1 Candidatus Fimousia sp. | reverse complement strand
ACTAAGAATCGAATACCTGATCACTTACTGTTGGGCTTCTCTATAAGCCGATGGAAAAAAGTTCCTTTGTCTTGGTGTTTATTCTCTTCTTTGTTTGTATCTCTATTATATGTCAGCTTATATGGTTTGTCAACTATTATTTGATAATTTATTTTATATTATATTATTTTCAGAATTTTCAAACAATTACGCCATTGCAATTGACCGCAATTGACCACAGCAGCCCACTAAAATAGAGTTCCCCTCGGGGAACTCTTGCAACAAAAAAGAACCTCTGCCATACACGCCCTGCAGAGGTTCTTCGCTTTTATTATTGAAAAGAGAGGATAAAAAATATATGAAAAACTAATTAGCAAGTTTGTCTATTGTCTATTTTCGTTGCTTGCTATGATTTTATTATATATCATCCACCCCGAAATTCAATTTTCTAATTATAAACAATTATAAAGAAAGTATAAACTGTCATGAACTATTTATGACCTACTGTAATGTCTTGGTATAATCCAACTTCACATGCGGACATTATCTGCCTTCATGTCTTGGTGGCTGACCTGGAGGAGTCGGATTATGAGTAGAGTGATAGAGACAGTCTGTCAATGCAACCGGACTTAATAATACTCGGCCGGTTCCTCGGTAAACATTTAATAAACCTTCACCATTCATGGCACTTCCTGCTAAGCTCTTAGAAGATCTTTCAACTGTAAAGTTTAAAGATTTTGACCAGCAGATTGCAAAGTTACCATCTAATTTTAATACATCATCATCTAAATAAACTTCGATGAGTTCATCCTGTGGAACGTTGCTTTCTAATGCTGCAACACCATCGCCTTTTAAGTAAAGGTTAAATAAACCTTCATTACCAAGTGCTGCTGAAGAAATAGATTTTCTCATGGCAACTTTATTTTCAATATCACCATCACATGCTAAGAACATGCCATCTTCCATTACCATCCCGCCATCTTTGCTCCAGTCACCAATGTCCTGAAGAATGATATATTTGTAGGTTGGCTCTAAAACAATCACACCATTCCCTCTGTATTCCGGCTTAATGGTTGTTTCATTTGTTAAAGATCCTTTGATCTTCTTTCCAAAGAAATCACCTACGCCTTTGATTCCGGTAGTTGCTTCTACATCACCAACAATCCACTGCATAGCACCGGACTGAAGAATTGCAGAATGATCATCATCTAATTCAATAACAATCTGTCTTCTTCTTACGTGCATCTGACCCATGAAATACTCTCTTGTAGCATTTTCCGGAGCCACACTCGTATCCTTCTGACATTCAATTACTTTAAAGTTTTCCATCTCTTCTACAACAACACGGTTGTAGTTTTCCATATTGAAAATTTCTACTGACATTGTAAAGCCCCCTTCCGGAACGAAACACTCATCTTTTAGTGATTATAAATAAGCCTTTAATGCATCTACTTTATCAAGTTTTTCCCAAGGAAGATCAAGATCGTTTCTTCCAAAATGACCATAAGCTGCTGTCTGCTTGTAGATTGGTCTTCTAAGATCTAACATCTTGATGATACCTGCTGGACGAAGGTCAAAGTGTTCTCTTACGATATCTACTAACTGATCTTCAGAGATTTTACCTGTGCCAAATGTATCGATCATGATGGATGTTGGCTGAGCAACACCGATTGCATAGGATAACTGAATTTCACATTTATCAGCTAAACCTGCTGCAACGATATTCTTTGCAACGTAACGAGCTGCATATGCTGCAGAACGGTCTACCTTTGTACAGTCTTTTCCGGAAAATGCACCGCCGCCGTGACGAGCATATCCGCCGTATGTATCTACGATGATCTTACGACCTGTAAGACCAGCATCACCGTGTGGTCCACCGATTACAAAACGGCCTGTTGGGTTGATGTACATCTTTGTATTTTCATCTACCATTTCTGCTGGAAGCACTTCATCAAATACATATTTTTTGATATTTTCGTGAATCTGTTCCTGAGATACTTCTGCACCATGCTGTGTAGATAATACAACTGCATCCAATCTTTCTGGTTTTCCATCTTTATCATACTGAACAGAAACCTGAGATTTTCCATCTGGTCTTAAGTATGGAAGTGTTCCATTCTTACGAACTTCTGTTAATTTCTTAGTTAATTTATGAGCAAGAGAAATTGGATATGGCATAAATTCTTCTGTTTCATTGGATGCAAATCCAAACATCATACCCTGGTCGCCAGCACCGATTGCTTCGATTTCTTCATCGGACATCTGATTTTCTTTTGCTTCTAAAGCCTTGTCAACGCCCATAGCGATATCTGTGGACTGTTCATCTAAAGCTACTAATACACCACATGTTTCTGCATCGAAACCGAATTTACCTCTTGTATATCCGATTTCTTTGATTGTGTTACGAACGATCTTCTGATAGTCCACACTTGCTTTTGTTGTGATTTCACCCATGATCATAACTAAACCTGTTGTTGTACATGTTTCACAAGCAACACGGCTCATTGGGTCCTGTTCTAATAATGCATCTAAAACTGCGTCTGAAATCTGATCACAGATCTTATCAGGATGTCCTTCTGTAACAGACTCAGATGTGAATAATAATTTTTCCATTGTCAAATCCCTTTCTCTTAATTAATACATTGAAAAAAGCCCGGTTATATAACCGGACTTTAACTTGCTTATTACAAATTATCTTATTGCTCCACATATACATGTGGCTCCGGCTGGCACCTTCCATTGCTGGGGTTGCCACGATTTCATCGGCCCTTAAACCTCCATCGTTCTGAATAAGAAACTTATGTTTATTCTTTTTTTCGTGCAGTAGCAATATTACTACTGATTTTATTATTTGTCAACTTCAGATTAGCTTACCTGAAGAATGAATTTCTTTAATTCTTTTTCTGTGTCTACAAGTTTGATCTGACCACCTAATTCCTGAAGCTTTTCATCAAACTTTTCGTATCCACGATGAATGTATCCAATACTGTCAACCTGTGTGATACCTTCTGCTGCAAGACCTGCAATTACAAGAGCTGCACCTGCACGTAAATCAGGAGCACTTACTTCTGCACCTGTATACTTTTCAACACCTGTAATAAATGCTGTATTGCCTTCCACCTGAATCTTAGCACCCATACGTGTAAGTTCATCTACATAGCGGAAACGATTTTCAAAAATGCTTTCTGTAACCACACTGATACCTTCAGATAATGCTAATGTGATTGCCATCTGTGGCTGCATATCTGTTGGGAATCCAGGATATGGAAGAGTCTTAACCTGTGTTGGTTTTAATCTCTTTGTAGCAACGACACGAACTGCATCATCAAATTCATGTACTTCTGCACCGATTTCAAGAAGCTTAGCTGTGATGGATTCAAGATGTTTTGGAATGACATTCTTGATTGTAATATCACCCTTTGTGCATACTGCTGCCACCATAAATGTACCTGCTTCAATCTGGTCAGGAATGATGGAATATTCACAGCTGCCAAACTTCTCAACACCTTTGATACGAATCACATCTGTACCTGCACCACGGATATCTGCACCCATGCAGTTTAAGAAGTTTGCTACATCTACGATATGTGGTTCTTTCGCTGCGTTCTCAATTACAGTATTACCTTCTGCTAATGCAGCTGCCATCATAACATTAATTGTCGCTCCAACAGAAACAACATCCATATAAATATGTGTACCAACAAGACGTTCTGCTTCTGCCTTGATCATACCATGTTCAATTGTAACCTTAGCACCTAAAGCTTCAAAGCCTTTGATATGCTGATCAATTGGTCTTGCTCCGATTGCACAACCACCTGGAAGTACAACTTCTGCTTTTTTATATTTACCAAGCATAGCACCAATTAAATAGTAGGAAGCACGAATCTTACGAATAAATTCGTTATCTACTACTTCACCTGGTTTGATGCCACAACCTGAAATGACTACTTCATTATCTCCAACTCTATGTACAGTGGCTCCGATACCTTCCATGGCCTGAAGTAATACATTGATGTCGCGAACGTTTGGCATGTTATCAATGTGACAACTACCATCTGTCATAACCGCTGCGGCTAAAACAGGAAGTGCTGCATTCTTAGCTCCGCCAATTACTACTTCTCCAACCAGAGGATTACCACCCTTAATCACGTATTTCTGTTCCATTATTTGCACCTCAATATTGTATATCTATCTAAATCTATCTAAAAAAAACTGAATTTCTGTATAAATAACCTAATTTTAAACCTAGTTTTCACATATTAAAACAATTATATTATAGCATACAAATTTTTTTTGTAAATCAGAAAATGTTAGAGGATGAAAAAGTTAAAGATTCTGTAATACTTCTTCTAAAACCTCTCCAATATCAAGGCCATCCGCATCAATAATGACCTGGGCATATTTCTCATAAAGTGGGGAACGTTCTTCATAAAGATCTTTTAATGTCTGTCCATCGGCAAAGACCACACCACGCTTTTTCAGGTTCCCAAGACGCTTACTAATTTCTTCATAAGATAACTTGAGATAAATCACTTTACTAATGGAGGCAAGATGCTCCATCGCTTCTTCACCATAAATCACACTACCACCCGGAGCAATGACTGTACGCTCCACGCATACATCACGGTTTACCTGATTTTCAATTTTCTTAAATTCCTCAAGGCCCTTCTTCTCAATAATTTCTCTAAGCAGCATCCCTTCCTGTCTCTGAATAGAAAGGTCTGTGTCTAAAAAGTCATAATTGATTGCTTTTGCAAGTAACACCCCAATGGTACTCTTTCCTGCACCCGGCATACCAAGTAATGTAAAATTATTCATGATTATTTTTTCCTCTTTTTCTTCTTCTTTTTTCGAACAGAATATCCAAAGGTTCCTAATTTTTCTCCGGTTTCAAAATAACCACCGTGAGAGTAAACCAGAGGTTCGGCCCAGTCAAGATGGAAGGTTCCCTTCTCATCCATGTACGCTTCATCTACCATCACATTGACTACTTCAGCAAGAAACATATGATGAGAACCAAGTTCTTTAACTTCAACAACTCTGCATTCGATGTTTACCGGACTTTCTTCAATCACAGGAACATTCACCACCTGCGCTTCACCCTTTGTCAAATGCATCTGTTCAAATTTATCCATATCTTTTCCGGAACGGACACCGACAAAGTCGGTTGCTTTTGTAAGCTTTTTCGTAGTCAGATTGATCACAAACTCTCCCGTTTCTCGAATCATCTGATAAGAATGGCGTTCTGGTCTGACAGAAATATAAGTCATCGGCGGATTGGTACAAATTGTACCAGTCCACGCGATGGTAAGCACATTATCTTCTCCATCTTGTCCACGACAGGTTACCATAACCGCAGGAAGTGGATAGATCATATTACCAGGTTTCCATGACATTTTCGCCATAATTATAATCCCTTTTTAATTTCTGCAATAATTTCAGATTTTTCTTCATCTGTTACAGAGCCTGGTTTCCATGTAAGAGCAATGCTATCGCCTTCATAGCGAGGAATTAAATGCAGATGGAAATGAAATACGGTCTGGCCTGCGATTGGACCATTGTTCTGTAAGATGTTCATGCCATCACAGTTTAATGTCTTCTTCATTGCTTTTGCTACTTTATTAGCCACTACAAAAATATGTGCTGCACTTTCTTCATCAAGATCAAACATATCATCTGCATGTTCTTTGGGGAGAATTAATGCATGACCTCTGGATGCTGGACCAGCATCTAAAATTACTTTTACTTTATCATCTTCATAGATTGCTTCAGCCGGCCAGATACCATTTGCTAAATTACAAAAAATACAATCCTGTTTCTTCATCTCTTTTTAAATCCTTTCTATTTCTTCTCTGTAATACTACGAGAGAATGTTTTGCAATATTTAATGTAATATGGTATGGGAATCCATGGATTTCTTTTTCTTCTACACTTAAGAAACCATTATCAAATAATCCCAATCCACCATATTTCTGATCATCACTTGAGAGCACCTGCTGGTATACATGATCCGCAGGAAGTCCAAGTGTATAATTTTCATAATCCATCGGTGTGAAGTTACTGATAAAGATCAGTTCTTCTCTTGTATCTAAATTCTTTCTCATAAAGGAAACAAGTTCTGCTTCACCCGGTTTTGTGAGCCATTCTAAAGCATCATTTTCATAATCTGTTTCATATAATACATGATGATCTCTGTAAAAACGAAGAATGTCTCTACAGTAATCATGAAGCTTCTTATGATAATCATTTGCCAAAATATCCCAGTCTAAACTTCCATGTACATTCCATGGATTCCACTGTGCAAATTCCTGCCCCATGAAGAAATGTTTTTTCCCACGCATACCAAGAAGATATCCGTAAAGCATACGAACATTTGCAAATTTTGTGAGAAGATCACCGGTAAGTCTTGAAATCAAGGTTCCTCCCATGAAATCAAAACGATGAGAAAGCTTAATGATATGTGCTTCACTGTTGTTCATCTTTGCAAAGAGATTTTCTTTACTGTTTTCTTCTTCTCGCTGTGCATAATTATCTTTTTTGATATGTGCAACTAATGGACCGATATGATTTCCTGCCCATTCAAAGGTTGGCTCAAACTTACCTTTGAAGGTCTTTGGAATTCTCTCTGTAATCACAAAACATCCATTATTCTTTTCTTTGATTCTTGCCTGAAGTTCTTCTAATACACCGCGGCTTTCTTCGTTTGCACGGTAATATTGATCAAACATCAAACTGTCAATTGCAGACAAACGGAATCCATCGACATGCATTTCTTCCATCCAGTATTCAGCACTCGATAAAATATAGTTACGAACCTGTTTTTTCGTAAAGTCAAATGCACTGCAGTCCCATTTCATCATGTTATTCTTTTCCGGTGCAGAAGATTCATAAAGATGTGTTCCATCAAAATTCGTCATGCCTGCTGGATCATTCGTCATGCCTGCTGCCATCCAGTCAATGATGACACCGATGCCATTCATATGAAGATGATTGATGAGGAAACGAAGTCCTCTTCCTTTTCCATGTCTTGCTGTTGGCGCAAAGAATCCATATACTTCATGGCCAATGGTTTCTTCTCTAAGATGTTCCTGCAATCCTAAAAGCTGTACATGCGTATAGCCCATATAATTAACATATTCCTGAAGCTGATATGCCAGTTCTTTATAAGTTAAGAAAGTATTTCCGGCTTCTACATTTCTTCTCCAGGAACCAAGATGCACTTCATAAATCGCAATCGCTTTTTTATGTGGATTTGTTTCATTACGTTCGATCATCCATCTGCGATCATCCCATACAAATCGATTAATATTTGCAACAACCGATGCATTCTTCGGAGGAACCTCATACTGGTTGGCAAATGGATCTGCCTTCATAAAGATATCGCCCTTCTGGGTTTTAATCTCAAATTTATAATACATTCCAACGGTAGCATCTGGAATAAATATTTCAAAAACACCACCAACACTTCTCTTGACCATCGGATGAACACGACCATCCCAGTTATTGAAATCTCCAACTACGCTGACTCTTTTTGCATTTGGAGCCCACACTGCAAAATGTACACCAGCTACTCCATTGATGATCATTGGATGTGCACCTAAATATTTATAACACTCAATCCAGGTTCCCTGCTCCCACTGTGCAAGCATCTTCTTGTCAATCTGAAGAGGGAAGGAATATGGATCTCTTAAATAGCTTTCCGTACCGTCTTTAAAAATCCAGCGAATGTGATATGGAATATCAAATTTATGTGGAAGGTATACTGCAAAAATATTCGTCTTTTCAATACAATCCATCGGATATTCTCTATCCTCAATTTCTAAAAATGCTTCTTCCGCGTTCGGATGATAACAGCTGATTACCTGTCCATTATTGATCACGTGTCTGCCCAAAATGTTATTCGGTCTGGAGTTATCACCATAATTTAATGTAAGAACTTCATCCTTATTTAAAATTCGTCCAACTTCTGGCCTCATATTCTCACCATCCTGTTCGTTTATTGTTTCAAGTTCTATTTACCTAATTTTATTGTATCAAATAATACTTTGTTTCGCAAACGTCACAAGAACGAATCCTGCATTTGAAACAATCAAACAAAAAGGTCCTGAGATTTTCATCTCAGGACCAAATGTCTACATCTCTGTTCTGCCTTCTAACGCACGGAGAAGTGTAACCTCATCAATGTATTCCAAGTCTCCTCCAACCGGTACTCCACTTGCAATCTTTGTAATCTTGATGCCTGTAGGTTTTACCAGCTTGCTGATGTACATGGCAGTTGTTTCTCCTTCTAAACTGGAGTTTGTTGCAAGAATGATCTCCTTCACATCTCCCTGAAGTCTTGTAATCAATTCCTTTAATCTGATATCATTCGGACCGATTCCAATCATCGGAGAGATTGCTCCATGAAGTACGTGATATACGCCTTCAAACTTGCCTGTTTTTTCATATGCCGCTAAATCTCTTGTATTCTCTACAACCATGATCACACTATGATCACGCTTAGAGCTTGCACAGATCGGACAAATCTCCTGATCTGTAAGAGTGCAGCATTCTTTACAATAATGAATCTTCTTTTTTGTTGTCAAAATTGTTTCTGCTAACTTTTCCACCTGATCATCCGGCATATTAATCACATGAAATGCAAGCTTCTGTGCAGACTTTGCACCAATACCCGGAAGTCTTGAAAATTCTTCAATCAGGTTTGTAATAGCATCGCTATAGTAGTTCATTAGAAAGGCATTCCTCCGCCTAATCCACCAGTAGCTCCACCAAGTTTAGCATCAGAATCATCCTGCATCTGTTTTAATGCATCATTCATTGCTACAACAAGAAGATCCTGTAACATCTCAATATCATCTGGATCTACAACTTCTTCATCTAAAGTAATATCTAATACTTCTTTTTTACCGGAAAGTTTTACTTTTACAACTCCGCCACCTGCAGATGCTTCATATACAGCCTCTTCTAATTCTTTCTGAGCCTGTTCCATCTTTTTCTGCATTCTCTGAGCCTGTTTCATTAACTGATTCATGTTACCCATGCCCATACCGCCTGGGAAACCGCCACCACGTCTTGCCATAATTGCCTCCTTATATTCACATCATATTAATCATTTTGATATTCAATTTCCATGTTGACTATCTTATCAAGGTCAAAATAATCTTCATTTTCAACCTGTGTTTTTTCATCTAACTGATAATCCAATGCAATCTTTTTGCGTACCAGATTTGAAAGTTGTTCTTCAAAAGCCTTAAGATTATCGGCATTATCAAAATATCTCTTACCATCCATGCCAAAGTCATCATTGGCAAAAAGCAGACATAAATGTTCGCTGTCTTCACGAACAATCAATCTTGCAGATCGCAAATAGGTCTGAATTCTAGGATGTACTTTTGATTTAAGATCACTCCACTGCTTCGAGATATCCTTTAATTCCGAAAGTGTTGCCGGTTCAAATGCCTTCTGAATTTTTACTTTCACCTGTTCTTCTTCATGTGCCTTAACTGTCTGGGTTCCTGACAAATGTTCACGACTTGGTGCCATAGTCTGAACAACCGGACGAGATTCTAATTCAGAAATCTTAGCTTCCATCAGACGAAGTCTCTCTAAGATACTGTCATAATTATGCTCCATCTGTGGTTTACAAAGTTTGATAAATGCAACCTCTGTAAGCACTCTCTTATTCGTAGAATACTTAATCTCATTTAAAAGTTCAGATAACACACGGATATATCTCATCAAAGTATTCGAATCAATACCCATGGCTTCTGCCTTCATAATCTCCAAATTATCTCTGGAAATATCCAGCGTATCTTCCTGAATGTCTCCGCTCTTAATTAAGAGCATATTACGAAGATGCCACATGAAATCTGTTACAAACTGGGATAGATCTTTCCCCTGCCAGATGATTTCTTCTATATAATTCATGACACTGTTTGCATCACAGGCTAATACTCTTCGTAGAAGATTCTGATAGATCTCCACATCAACGGCCCCTAATACATCAAGCACTTTATCATAGGTCAGTTCTTCCCCTAAATAAAATGCAATGCACTGGTCAAGCAGACTTAATGCATCTCGCATAGAACCATCCGCTGCTTTTGCAACATAGCGGATTGCTGCTTCTTCTACCTTGATGTGTTCTTTATCCATCAATTCCTGTAATCTTGTCGCAATTGTGTCAATAGAGATTCTTCTAAAATCATATCTCTGACATCTTGAAAGAATTGTAATTGGAATTTTATGCGCTTCGGTTGTTGCCAGAATAAAAATCACATAAGAAGGTGGTTCTTCTAACGTTTTTAACAAGGCATTAAAAGCGCCAATAGAAAGCATATGTACTTCATCAATGATATATACTTTATACTTTCCTTCTGTCGGAGAATAACGTACCTGTTCTTTGATATCACGAATATTATCAACACCATTATTTGATGCTGCATCGATTTCAATGACATTCATGGAGCTTCCATCTGCAATTGCTTTGCAGGCAGGACATTCACCGCAAGGGCTTCCATCCACTGGATGTTCGCAATTTACTGCCTTAGCAAAAAGCTTTGCTACCGTTGTCTTACCGGTACCTCTGGTTCCACAAAACAGGTATGCATGTCCTATTCTGTCTGCCATCAGCTGATTCTTCAGCGTGGTTACAATATGGTCCTGACCTTTTACATCATCAAACTGGTCAGGTCTAAATTTTCTATATAAAGCCATATAGGACATACTTCTTTCCTCCTTCATCAGATTATTGTATCATATCACGTGAAAGATGTGAAGAAAAGACAAAAACCATATTTGTTATTCCAATGATTCTCCGCCAAAAATAGTAGTCGGTATATCCTTTATAGATTTTTCAAACATTTTTCTGACGATATAAATCACATTCAAAACAAGCAAAATCATAGAAAGAATCAGCATTCGCAACTGACTCGCATGCCATCCGATACGAATCCCACTCACCAGATAATAACAAAACAGCAAAATCAGAATCACACTGATTATAATAGAAACCGCTGTTTCCATCTTCCATTTGATATCTCTGACTTCTTTTTCTTCTTCTATCACAGAATCTTCAAAGAAAGATACATCTTCTGGTTCTTCCGGTTTTGGTAAAATAATATTCTCTATCGACTCCACATGAGAAACTTCTTTTATTAATAAAGTTTTTGGGAATATGCCCTTAACTAACTGATCATGAATCTGATACATCTCATTTACCATATCCTGATTTTCATAATCCATATATTCTAAGAAGTCTTCTGTCAAAAGTCGTAATTGTTCGACCAAATCTCTTCCCATGCCTGGTTGATAGCAAAATTTAAGCTTATTATTTGATTCTCCATAAAAAATGACCGAGCTGTCCAAAACCAGATCCTCTGTTGGAAGAAGAAAGCTTTCTAGTTCTTCTACGGCTTCTATAATATTTCGATATACTTCTTTATAATCTTCAAGCCCCATCTTGTTTGTGACCATCTTCTTTTTTAAAGAGAACATGCCCGATACTTTATAATAATAGCAACTGATATCATCCACTCGCCTCATTTCAAAAGGAAGGATGACTCTACAATTCTGTTCTCTGATAATTCTTTCTTCATATTCATGCCCCTCTATTCGAGGAACTACATAATAGGAAGAAAATCCTTCTCTGATCATATGACTATTCAAGCTGCTGCCACCTCCTTATCTCCTCTGCCGGCATTCGAACCTTGATCGTCTTTTTCTGTTCAATCGAAAAAACAGGTACATCTGCGGTGATCGTTCCACTTATTTTTCCACCCGTTACTTTTACTGAAACCTTCACATTCTGCCCAAAAACACTTCGCTTAGCCATCTTCTGTTTGAGCGTCTCCTCGCATTTTGCAACTGCTCCCTTAGTATCTGGATGAAGCAGATAGGTGATGGATCTCTGATTCAATGGAGGAACCTGAAACTCTCCTGTTTCATAATCACCTTGATTTTTAATCACCTGCGAGGTTTTACACAGTTCTTCCTGCAAAAGCCCGGCAGCCAGTCCAGATTCATATCCATAAAAGAAAAAACATAAAATCAAAATCAACACATATAAAATTATTGGCATAACAAGAGCAGTCTCTAAAGTAATCTTTCCCTCTTCTAATTTCCGCATCTCGAACATGGTGCTCGTCCTCCTATTTCCCATACAGTAATTTCATGAATATGTCTCGTCAAACCACTACAAGAAAGAGAGCTGTGATAGCAATCTCCTTCCTGAGGAATATAGAGCTGACTGATTCCATCTTTTTTCTTCTTAATACATTTATCGCATGGTCGATATCTTGTTTTTCCATCTAAATAATCACTGATCTGGCTACTTTCTGATATAGAAAGCATGATGTGGGTACAGGATAATGACTTATGATATACACTTCCAAAATCCGTTATATACACATATCCATTACCTAATTCAAACGCTGTCGGTTCATATCCGGTAAATGCTTTTTGATACACCACATCCCTAATCCACATTTTCTTTTCTCCAACAAATGGAAACGCAATTCCTATTTGGTAATTCATATGAACTTCCATCTCTCCCATATCATTTACGATATTGGTTCCACTAAAATCCAGTGAGGAAATCTTTAGGGCAGCAGGAAGATCATTCATCTCAGAATATTGTTTCTGTAGAACATAAAGTTCAGCCTTATTCACATTCGTATCATTTTGTTCTTTATAGTACTCTAACGTCGCCGCTTCCATAGTTGCCTGGATAAGTCCATGTTTCATCTTTCCCTCTGCAATCATCATTTGTCCAAAAAGCATACAGCTAATCATCGCAAAGAGAAATAAGGGGAGAACCAGGCTCGCCTCTAGTGTAAGCGAGCCTGATTCCGGGGAGTATTGCTTCTCGCTAAAATAAAAGGAGGAGAAGCAGCATACTCCCACGTTCTTCACACGTAAATGTTTGCAGATTCCATTTATGTTTTGTTTTATATTTTGATTCTTGATTGATATTTTATTATGCATAGGGGTTGATCCTTGGAGAGAAGATTGGTAAATAATCCATGCTTGTCTTATCATATTCACAGAAATCTTTATTACTGAGAGCATGCTGTTTCCCCTCCTTTCTTTCATAAAATGTAATTAATCTCATCGATTTGTTTTAATACGAAAATGTTCTTGTAGCAGAAAATTCATATCCATCACCCATAAGTAAAGCAGATACCTTTTCTTCAAACTGGATTGAAAAAGAAAACAAACTGTCTAACAGCGTAAAGTCTTTTTGTGTCTCCTGTATACGAAGAGAAATCAGATCCATCATTCGCTTATATTTCTCATCTTTTTTCACCTGAAGCAACAGCAAAATTTCAAGATATTCTTTATATCCAATTCCGTTTTTCACTGATTTTGCTGTTCCTTCTAATTTAGCAAGATTACTTAATGATAATTGCCAGGTTTCATCACTTTTAGTCAAAGCAATCTTTTTCCCCGCTAAAAGTCCTCTTACATCCACAACCGCCTCACCATAAGACCATGCAGCAAGAAGTAACAGTCTGATTCCAGACACAACTCCTGGTACAGAAGCAATCGGGCCTGCAATGGCTGCTGCTAATGCTTCTGCCTGAGCATTCTTGCCTGTATCCTTTATGATATATCCATAATTTAAACAAAAGCGTATAATCAAAAGTTTGTTGACGACAGCCTCTAAATTCTTATCATCCCTGTCTTTTCCGCCAATCAGATATTCCATTTCATAATGAATACCATCTTCTCTTGGCGAGTCAACCGCAGTAGAAAATACATCTGCAGCATAAGCTACAGCAAGTCCTTCTGTGCTTAGATTATTCGTTGCACTATTCTTTTTATTTTCCTTCATTGCGTCTTCTACGGACTTAGGATAAAAGAAATTGATTTTACCAGAAGCTTCCGAGCTTTTTGTTCCATAGACAATAGATATCTGTTTTTTTGACAGCGCATGCCCAGATGGAAGTACCAGTTTTAAGATATTCCCGGAAAGCAGTTTTGAAAGCCCTTTTCTTGGATCCTCCACCTGCTGATATTCTTCACTGGTATCCACCTTTGCATCTTCAGATTTTTTATCTGTATCTGTTTTTACTTTGCCAATCACTTCACCCTGTTTTTTTGACTGACTTTCCTCCTCGACACCACTAAGTGCCTGCTTAAGACTACTTAGAATATCGGCCGTTTCTTTGTATTTCATATACTCTCTGATTTCATGCTTTAACACTTCCGTATTGTTGAGTTTCTCCCCAGGCTGTATCAAAAGCGTTGTCAAAGGAGGATTGCCATTTCTTGTCCAGTTTGTTTTCAGACTGGCTTCCATCTTTTTGTAATATCTACCGTCAATGGCAAGCAAATGAAACTGTTTCCAAAGTTCCTTATGGTAACATGCCAATGCATATTCCCCCGTCATTTCCTGCTGTTGAGAAAATATCCCTTTCGCTTTCCATGCATAAATCCCTTCTACACATACATTTAAAACGAGCAGAAAACTAATTAACAACAGCGAGAAAAATACGGTCATTGCTCCACTGTCTCTGTCCATTTTTTACTTGTACTTGACAGCACCAGTACCATTAGAAATCGTACTGAGAACATTCTTTACGATTTTCGTAAGCTGTTCCTGAAAAATCAGAACAAGACCAATTAATACCACAATAATTAAAATAACCTCTACAACACCCATTCCGGATTCATCCATTAAAAATTTATTCATACTCACACCTCCATAATTAAACAAACTGCATATATGCCGGGACCATAAGCAGCAACAATATATTTAAAAGCATTAGACCCATCGGAAGAAGCAGCTTCGTATCTGCCTCCTCACCCTGGCGCTTTGCTTCCTCACAACGTTCAAAAAATGCCTGGCTTTCTTCTTCTTTTAATATATCCAGCATATTTTTTGATCCTTTTGTTATATTCTGTGAGAACAATGTCATTAGTTTTGCATAAGATTTCTGCCTCACCGTTTTTGCAAATTCATGAAAAACCTGTTCATAAGAAACACCTAGCTCCATTGCTCGCGCACTATTTGCCATCTGTTCAAAAACATATCTCTTCGCAGGTGGCATGCCCTCTTTTCTCTTGTTATAATCTTCCACAATCTTTTTCCATGCCATCGGCACAGTATGACCCGCTTCAAGAAGCAGAACAAACTGCCATATAATATCGGGATAGAGAAGCTTTGCCTCTTTCTGTCTTTCTTCAAGCATAATTTTTTCTTCCTCTAATCTTCGAAGAATCCACAAAACGGATACAAAAAGACACAATCCGCCAACAAGTAAGAAAGGATTTTTCGCTCCTTTTTTCTTTATTTTTGTTCCATCAATCCTTCCTGGAATCGTCACATCCTTTTGATTTCTCGTCTGTGCTTCAAGAGAAAGTATCTTCTTCCAGACAGCATGCATCTTCTTTTGTTTTGCACTGCGAAGCTTAGGACAGATTACCAATGTATACACCTTACTTCTCTTTATCTCCCGTTCTTCATCTTCATAGGAAATCGTCGCTTTTAGATGATTCACTTTTCTTTCATCCGTAAAATCATCGTTATATACAATGCCTTCCATATCAAGCAGGCTCTCATCCTCAAATTCCCAGGAAACATAGAGTGCAGAATCCGGAATATTCCATACTAGTTCCACATTCTCTCGAATTTCCTCAAAACTTGCATTACCGGCAAGAAGCTTTTTTTCGACATAAGAAAATCCATCTGCAAAAACCTGCTCAAGTTCCTCATCGTTGTATCTCTTTTCAGCGATTTCTAATTCATAGCTTTGTCCTTCCCCATGGTTTTTAAGGATCACATCCTGTGACCCACTTCCGCTACCCGGCTGATTTCTCTCAATCGTAAAATCCCCACTCCCAAAAATACCAAGCAACACACCAATCATAAGAAAGCTAATTCCTGCCAGTGATAAACTGATAAACAGTCGCTTTTCTTCTTTTATAATTTCTATTATTTTTTCCACATATTTCATCATCTATACCCCAAAAATCCACATTTTCTAAGTTTTAATCCAGCATTCATGGAAAAATCTCAGACTTCAATATCTACAAGCTTATCCGCAAGCTTCCCTGCCCCTACCATGGCTGCAAAGGATATAGTCATAACCACTCTCCCAGCCAGAGTAGTATAGAGAACCGTTAAATACTCAGGATTAAAAATTCTCATATAACAAATAAGAAATAACGGAATCGATTTCATAATATTTTTTTCAAAAACACGCCCTGCAAGGATGGTTGTAATTTCTTCTTCCACCTGATTTTTTCGTCCAATCGAATCGATTGTTTTATTCAGTACAAAAATCAGATTTCCACCTTTTCGTTTTGCAGTATTTAATATATAAGAAAACGCAATGAGATCTTCATTTGCCGTGCTTCGTGCAAACCCCTCAAATACATGTTCCATGGATTGATTCATGGAGATACTACGTTCCATCTTTATAATTCCATCCATCAGCTGGCTTTTTTCCTTCGGATAAAGCAATTGATGTTCTTTCAGTACAATCGGAATGCTTCGCTCCATCGAATAGCCTGCAGTAAGAGAATTCGTAAGTGACTGCAAGAATTCACGTATTTCCTTTTTCATTTCATTCTTTTTCTTTTTTTCAAATTTTGTGGATTGTTCACGATACCAAAAGTATAGATATGGTAATAATAGAAGTGTAACCAATGGCTGATTATAATAAATCACAGATATAAGAAATAAGTACATAATTCCTGTACCAAAAATGTATAGCTTCTCTTTATTGGGGCGGATACTTGCTAAGTAACTCCTCATACTCAGAAAAGAGCCCCCTTTCTTTTAATTTATACGTAAAGTGAAGGGAATTCTTTCGCTTAATAGTTCCAATCACTTTTTTGTCTTTTTCACCTTCTTCTTCAAATTGATATAATGGCCTTAAGATGATCTGTCCACCTTCAATGCCTAAAACTTCGGATATTTCCACAATTCTTCTCGACTTATCCCTAAGTCTTGCGATATGAATCATCAAATCCACCGCTGATGCAATCTGTCCTCGTATGGCCGATACAGGAAGATCCATCCCCATCATGACCATCGTTTCAAGACGTAAAAGCATATCCTGACTGTTATTCCCATGACCTGTCGAAAAAGAGCCATCGTGCCCAGTATTAAATGCCTGAAGCATATCAATACACTCTTCTCCACGAACCTCTCCGACTATGATTCTTGTTGGTCTCATACGAAGACTCGCCTTTATCAGATCTTTGATGGCGATTCGATTCTCACCTTCTAAGTTCTCATTCCTAGCCTCAAGTCTTACTAAATTATCCACTCCATAAAGCTTTAATTCAGCTGAATCTTCAATCGTGATAATTCTTTCATCCTTCGGAATGCAGTTTGATAAAGCATTGAGCAAAGTCGTCTTACCTGCTCCGGTTCCTCCAGAGATAAAGATATTCATGCGACTTCTTACCATCAAATCGAGAAATTCTATTACTTCTTCATTGAGTGAACCAAGCTTTAACAATTGCTCCATATTCGTAATTTCCTTGGCAAATTTACGAATGGTCATGGTAGATCCATCTAAGGAAATCGGTTCAAGCACAACATGAACACGGGATCCATCCTCTAATCTTGCATCTACAATCGGTGTAGATTCATTAATAATTCGATTCGTCTTTGACACAATCTGTTGAATTACCTGCTCAAGCTTTTCTTTTGAAGCAAATCGCTCCTTGGTTCGAAAGAGCTGTCCATTCTTTTCAATAAAGATATGATCGTATCCATTGATCATAATCTCAGTAATGGCATCATCCTCGAGCATCTCCTGCAGAATATCTAACCTGCGCAGAGAATAAAATATGTCGTTAAAAATCTGTTCTTTCTTTTCTAAAGGCAGGTAGCTTCCTCTTGTTTCTTCCACCAAAACATCTCGGATAATCATTCGGATTTCCTGATCCGACAAATCTTCATTCAGATCAATCTTCTCCATCACTTTCTTTAAGATTTTCTGTTTCATTCATCCTTCCCCCTGACAAAAATCAACTTTTCCCTAATTGAAGGCACTTCCTGTTCCATCAATCTTAAATACATCTGATTCTTCTCAAACTCTTCTTCTTCGGTCAAAAGATAAATACGGTCAAACAACTCGAAAATTCTGAAATCACTTAGATTTCCAATACCGATATCAAACACATATCGTTCTTTACTTTCTTCTCGTATCTTTGATACGAACCAGCGATAATCTTCATAGTTTAAATATCGATAATCCAAATAGCTCCTTGCAGACGGCAGACAAGATACTCCATCGCGCGTTACGATATGTTCCTTTACTTTGTTTACAATATTCTCATCTCTCTCTTTGATAAAAAACAGAATCTCCTCCATCCAATATCCATCGGTATCCATGCTAAGATATTCTTCCATGCCAACATATACTCCGCTTAGATTCTTCGCTTTTTCCCAGGCATAATCTGTGCGAAGTCTTCCATTCGATGGAGAATAAACTGCAAATATCTTCTCACCGTTCAAGCAAAGCTCTTCTTCACTTACATCAATATGATAAATGCGTTCTGCCAGTTCTCTCGCTGACCCATATCGATAATATCCATCTCCATCCTGTTCGTTGATGATGGGGATGACCGGAATCGTTCCAAATCCGGTTGTGTCTTCACAGACAATACAGTCGAACTTCTTTCCTTCGAGTTCTTCTTCCATGACTTTTTTGCTTGTAAATGCTACCGCATCAATCTTTTTCCCATGCTTTCCGTTGAGATAATTCATCAGCTTCTTACTGTAATCTGCGTTCTGATCATAAATCGCAACCCTCATTTTTATACTCCTTTCTTCTAACGGCTAATATGTCGCCAGATAAAAAACAATGACTGCCCCTAATATTCCTAATG
>JAZUED010000058.1:0-2433 GCA_045640005.1 Candidatus Fimousia sp. | reverse complement strand
AAGAAAAAGGAATCGTTATTATTCACCAGGAACTTGCGTTAATTCCTTATATGACAATCGGAGAAAATATGTTCCTTGGAAATGAAAGAGGAAGTAAATTCGCGATTAACTGGAATGAAACACATGGTGAAGCAGAAAAATATTTAAAACAGGTTGGTTTAAAAGAATCTACAAGAACACTGATTAAAGATATCGGTACCGGTAAACAGCAGCTTGTAGAAATTGCAAAAGCATTAGCTAAACATGCAAAGCTTTTAATTTTGGATGAGCCGACCGCTTCCTTGAATGAAACAGATTCAAGAGCACTTCTTGATTTAATGCTTGCATTCAAAAAGGAAGGTATGACTTCGATTATTATTTCTCATAAATTAAATGAGATTTCATATGTAGCAGATAAGATTACGGTTATTCGAGACGGTTCTACCATCGAAACACTTGATAAGGAAGTAGATGACTTCTCAGAAGCAAGAATTATCAAGGGCATGGTTGGACGTGAACTTACAGACCGTTTCCCTAAACGTTTGGAAAAGAACATTGGTGAAATTAACTTAGAGGTTAAAGACTGGACAGTTTATCATCCGCTTTATGCAGAACGTAAGGTTTGTGATAATGTTAATATCAATGTTCGCAAGGGTGAAGTTGTTGGTATCGCAGGTCTTATGGGTGCCGGTAGAACAGAGCTTGCCATGAGTGTATTTGGTAAGAGCTACGGTGCTAATATTTCCGGTGAAATCTACATGAACGGATCCAAGGTGGAATTTAAAACCATTAAAGATGCAATCAAGAGTGGTCTTGCATATGTAACTGAAGACCGTAAAGGTAATGGTTTGGTTCTTTCAAATCCAATCAAAATCAATACCACATTAGCAAACCTTGATGAGGTTTCCAAAAATGGTGTAATTGATAAAGATAAAGAATATGAAGTAGCAGTAGACTACAAGAAAAAGCTGAAAACAAAATGTCCTACAGTAGAACAGAATGTAGGAAACCTTTCAGGTGGTAATCAGCAGAAGCTACTTTTGGCTAAGTGGATGTTCACAAATCCTAATGTACTTATTCTGGATGAGCCTACCAGAGGTATCGACGTTGGTGCGAAATACGAAATTTATTGTATTATCAACCAGTTGGTAGCAGAAGGTAAATCAGTTATCATGATTTCTTCAGAAATGCCTGAAGTATTAGGTATGTGTGACCGTATCTATGTCATGAACGAAGGTAGAATCGTTGGTGAATTAGATGCAGCAGAAGCATCACAGGAAGTTATCATGTCACATATTATTCAGTCTAACAAATAAGATTAAGCTTTTTAGATAAATAGTAAAGGAGAAAAAACTATGACACAGGCAAAATTAATGGAAGCGCTGAAGAAATATATGATGATTGTAGTACTTGTACTTGTAACATTATTCTTCACATGGCAAACCGGTGGAAAGATCCTTCTTCCACAGAATATTTCAAACTTAATTGCACAGAATGCATATGTATTTGTGCTTGCATCCGGTATGTTACTTTGTATCTTAACCGGTGGTAACATCGACCTTGCGGTTGGTTCAGTAGTCTGCTTCGTTGGAGCAGTTGGTGCAACATTCATGGAAAACATGAATATGAATCCTGTAGTAGCAACTATTTTAATGCTCATCATCGGTACATTAATCGGTGCTTGGCAGGCATTCTGGATTGCTTATATTCATGTACCTCCATTCATCACAACATTGGCAGGTATGTTAGTCTTCAGAGGATTATCAAACGTAGTATTAAATGGTTTAACAGTTTCATTAACAAATGAATCATTCATCAAAGTATTCGGTGGTGGTGCTGATTGCTTTATCAAGGATCCATTTGGCGGAAACGGAATCAACATTTTATGTATCCTCGCAGGTGTAGTTGCTTGTGCAATTTACATTCTTGTTCAGATCAAGAACCGTGTAGCTCGTGCAAAGAAGGGCTACGAAATGGAAGCACTTTCTTCAATGATTATCAAGACAGTTGTTATCTGTGTAGCAATCATCGCTTTCACAGTAAGACTTGCTCAGTACAAAGGTATTCCTACAGCTCTTATCTGGGTATTAGTAGTAGTTTTAGTTTATGGTTACATTACATCTAAGACAACAATCGGTCGTCACTTCTACGCAGTAGGTGGAAATGAAAAGGCTACAAAGCTTTCAGGTATCAATACTAACAGAGTATACTTCATCGCTTATACAAACATGGGCTTCTTAGCAGCTCTTGCAGCATTACTTACAATCGCTCGTATGACCAGTGCACAGCCTACATACGGACAGAACTACGAAATGGACGCTATCGGATCTTGTTTCGTAGGTGGTGCTTCAGCTTATGGTGGAGTTGGTACTGTTCCAGGAGTTATTATTGGTGCTGTATTGATGGGTGTTATCAACCAGGGTATGTCACTTATGGCTATAGATGCTAACTACC
>JAZUED010000057.1:0-6413 GCA_045640005.1 Candidatus Fimousia sp. | reverse complement strand
AATAATGTTTATTGTAGATGATAAGAGGTGAGAGAATATGAATCAGAAAGGTCCCTTAATTATACTCTCCGGATTTTCCGGTGCCGGTAAAGGTACTGTGGTAAAGATGCTGGTTGAAGATTACGGATATCGTATCTCTGTGTCTGCAACAACCAGAGAGCCACGAGAAGGAGAAGTGGACGGAGTTTCTTATTTTTTTAAAACGGTGGATGAATTTGAAAGTCTGATCAAAGAAGATGGATTCATCGAATATGCCCAGTATGTGGGAAATTATTATGGAACACCGAAAAAATATGTAGAAGATCAGTTAGAAGCTGGAAAGAATGTGATTCTTGAAATTGAAGTGCAGGGTGCGTTAAATGTTAAGAATCAGTATCCGGATGCACTTATGATCTTTGTGACTGCTCCAAGTGTGGAAGAATTAAAAGCCAGACTTGTGGGACGTGGTACAGAAAGTGAAGAAGTCATCGAAATGCGTATGAAGCGTGCCTCTGAAGAAGTAGAGGAGATGACTCAGTATGAATATATTGTAGTGAATGATATCGTTGAACAGTGTGCAGCAGATATCAATTCCATTGTTACTGCAAAACAATGTGAATTAAATCAGAAACTTGATTTTATTGAAGAAACAAAAAAAGGTTTCATGAATATTTAGGAGGAAGAAATATGTTACACCCATCTTATTCAGAATTAATGGAAACAATCAACAGCGAAGCAGAAGAACAGGAAACTGTTGTAAACAGCCGCTACTCAATCGTAATCGCAACAGCAAAACGTGCAAGACAGATTATCGATGGCGATATGCCATTAGTAGAATCTGAGGATGAAATCAAACCATTATCTGCAGCAGTACAGGAACTTGCTACTCAGAAGGTTCAGATTTTACCGGAAGATAACAGCGAAGAATAAAAAATGGAAAGGGGATGCACTTGTCATCCCCTTTTTATAATGTTACAATAATATGAAATATTACAAGAATATTACGAAAATATTACGAGGGATATATGAAAAGTCAGCAGGAATTTTTAGAAGGTCTTCAGGATTTGATTAAAATTGGAAAGACGAATGGGAATGAGCTTTCCAGAAAAGAAATCAATGATTTCTTTGAAGACTATGATTTAACAGAAGAACAGATGAGCTTAGTCGGCTTATTTATGAAAGAAAATGACATCAAGGTAACCGGAGTTGTGGTTGCACCAATGGTGGAACCAGAAGAAGAGGATGAATTTGTAACAAAAGAAGAATCTTCCGCCGTTTTACAGATGTATAAAGATGAATTAAAGGATATCAATGCTGGGCATAAAGTGGAAGAAGAAGCTCTTTTAAAAGAATTTTTAGAAGGCAGCGTCGATGCGATGAATCGTCTCGTAGAGATGAATCTTCTTGAAGTGTCCGGACTTGCAGAAAACTATGCAGGAAAGGGTGTACCGGTTGCAGACTTAATTCAGGAAGGAAACTTAGCACTTTTTATCGCTGTAACAGAATATGATCCTTCAAAGGGTGATTTTCATGCATGCATTATGGAAAGTGCCAAGGCTGCGATGGAAGATTATCTCGAAGAGAATAGAATCGCAACAAAGATGGATCGTAAGATCTCCCGTCAGGCAAATCAATTAAATGATATTGCAACTGCATTCGCAAAAGAGCATGAACGCGAAGCAAAACCAGAAGAGTTAGCCCAAATGATGCATATTACGGTAGAAGAAGTGAAGGATCTTATGAAGATGTCCTTAGATGCAGTAAATGTATTAGAAAGCAGAAATGTAAACATGTAGAAAGAAAAGAGGAATGAATATGTTAAACACAATTAAAAGTTTTTTAGCAGGATGTGCAGGATTATTTATACTTTGTGAAATCGTTGGATTTTTCGGATTAAAAGAACACAGTCTTGAGAATGTAGTAGCACTTACGGTTGCAGCATTTGTGAGTGCTGTCATCATCAATCTTATTATCCTTCTTGTTATGAAGCTTGGATCTAAAATTCCAAAATGGGTAGTATTGATTATTTTAATCGTACTTGCAGTTGTAGCATTCTTAAAGTAATTACTCTGGAAAATTACAGTACCCGAAAACAAGGATGGTATATTAGTAGAAGAGAATTGAGGGGATATGAACCTCTAATCAAAGACATGGATGATGTCAAAAACTTTATTGGGGATAGGATTGTATATGAAATATTGGTGGAAACAGATTATTTTTGCATTGCTTATATGTATTTTTATAGGTATGCTTCCAGGCAAAAGTGTTCAGGCAGCAACAACCTATAAAGTTACCTTCAATGCGAATGGAGGGAAAGTGTCGCCTACTTACAAAAAGGTGAAAAAAAAGAAAAAGATTGGAACAATGCCAACACCAACAAAAAACGGTTTTACATTTAAAGGTTGGTATTCGAAAAAAAGCGGAGGAACCAAACGTAAAACCTCCTTTGTTATTAAGAAAAAACAGACGCTTTATGCACACTGGACAGCAAATACCTATAGCGTAGCATTTGACGCGAATGGAGGAACATTAAGTGCTGCTCCGAAAAGCATTACGTTTAATAAAGCATACGGATCTTTACCTTCTCCAGCAAAAACTGGATACAGCTTTGCAGGGTGGTATACGAATGTAACAGGAGGAACTCTGATTAAGAGTACGACTAAGGTTGCTACCGCAGGTAATCATACCCTCTATGCACATTGGACAGCAAATGTATACAAAGTGAATTTCCTTCCAAACGGAGGAGAAGTAACGGTTAAGGAAAAAAGTATTACTTATGAGCAGACATTTGGCTCATTACCAACACCAACAAGAACCGGATATACTTTTACAGGATGGTATACAGATTCTGAAGCAGGCAGTCAGATTACTGCTTCTAGTCCGGTAAATATGACGAATGATGTTTCTCTTTATGCACACTGGAAGATTAATCAATATAAAGTGAGCTTTAACTCCAACGGGGCCGATAAAACGTTTGATTCGAGAACCGTGACCTATAATAATGCGGTCGGCACACTTCCTATGGTTGAGAGAAAAGGATATACGTTTGATGGCTGGTATACAAAAGCGACAGGCGGAACGAAGTATGAATCGAATACATTGGTGACGGGGAATGTGACACTATATGCACACTGGACAGCGATTGTTTATACAATCCATTACGATGGAAATGAAAAGACAGGCGGGTCCATGACAGATGTGACATTTACATTAGATGATATTCCGGCTCTTGCAGATAATAAATTTACGATGAAAAATGCGACCTTTGCAGGCTGGAGTACAAAAAAGAATGGACAGGCAGAGTATCAGCCAGGTAATCGTCCAATTACAGTCGCAAATATTGACAGTATTATGGATTCTACCGGTAAATGGACTCTTTATGCAGTTTGGAGTGGAAAAACTTCAACTACATCTTTTTATGATTCCTGTTTTACCAGTTATTTAACTGGGGAAGAAGAGTGGAGCAAGTTTGAGCAGGCAGCACAGTCTGTCAACAAAGATAAATGCATTCTTGTTCCTGGTTATAAATATACGAATGTTGGAACGGTTGGAAAAGTTGATCCATACGCTTCCACCGGCTATATTCCACAGGGAATCTGTCAGACTGACAAATATATCTTAATTACTGCTTATGACATCAATGGGCTTTATGGATCTGTGATCTATGTGCTCGATTTGAAAGGAAATTATAAGACAACAATCTTATTAGATACACAGTCTCACATGGGAGGCATCACTTATCTTGCTGACAGTAAGGAAATCTGTTTTACAGAGCATGAAGTGGGTGGTGTGTATCTCTTCTCTGCGAAAAAGCTTGATGATCTTGTAGCACAGGGGAAAGATCAGGTGTCCATGTCCGTGGCGACAGATGCAAAGCATATTGCAATTAATGAAATTCCGGCTTTCGTAACTTACTATAATGGAAGCATCTATGCTGGCGTTTTCATGGAAAAATTTGATCCGGAAGTGCCAAATAATCTGATCCGATTAGATTATGTGAACAATGAGTGGAAAGAGCAGACGATTAACGTTGCGCTTCCAGCTCAGACACAGGGACTTTCTTTTGTGGAATATAAGGGAAAAACTTATATGATCTGTTCCTGCTCTTATGGCAGAAAGAATGCATCTCGTATGTATATCTATGAAGTAGATTGTGCAAATGAAGAAGACTGGATTTGTACGGTAAATTATGACGCAGATCCATATCTCGTATTTCCGAATATGTCAGAGGGCATTTTCTTTAGTGGCCAGGACGATCTTTATACCTGTTTTGAGTCCTGTGCAAATTATTATCAATATAAATCTGGAAAAACAACAAAGCATACGGTTGGAAAAGACATTTTCCCAATTGACCGTGTGACAGTCAATTCCTTTACCGGATTAATGAATACTTTATATCCTGCAGAAACAGGTGCAACGATTACGCTTTCTGAAATTGATGATATCTTAGGCGTGGTAGATGAAGCTCATGAACATGACTTTATCTTTGAAGAAACCGTGGAACCAACCTGTGGATCCTTTGGATTTGATGTGTATGGATGCGTATGTGGCGAAAAAGACTACAGAAATCCAGTGGATACTCATGGAAAGCACAGCTTTAAAGAACTTTCCGAAGATGAAGAAGGCCGCGAGCTAGAATGCACAAAATGTGGATATTATTATGTAGAGGGAAAGTAGTTGTTGGCAGGAGTCAACAGCAAGCAAGTTGATAAAAAGTGAAAAATTTGATACAATAATAGATAGAGTTAAAATTAGGGTTACTATGAGTGTTAAATTTTGGAAGTATAAAAATATTAAGGATGCAATAAAAATATGAAAAACATTTATTTGGCTGTAAAAAGAATCATGGACATTTTGATTTCTTTCACTTGCCTGATTGTACTTTTACCAGTGTTTGTAATACTGGCAATTTTAATTAAAATTGATGATCGAGGTCCTGTTTTTTATAAACATGGTCGTGTTGGATTGAATCATACAACGTTTGATATGTATAAGTTTCGTAGTATGACGACAAAATATAAAACTTTTGATGAATTTTATGCAACGCTTACGAAAGAACAGAAAGAAGAATGGGATACGAACTTTAAGCTAGAAGATGACCCTAGAATCACAAGAATGGGGCGTATTTTGAGAAAAACTTCATTAGATGAATTACCTCAGCTTATTAATATTTTAAAGGGTGATATGACAATTGTTGGGCCACGTCCAATTATCGAGCGAGAGCTTGAGTTTTATGGAAAACTTACAAATAAGCTTTTATCTGTCAAACCGGGTTTGACAGGATATTGGGCAAGTCATGGCAGAAGTAATGTTGAGTACCCAGAACGTTGTGCATTAGAGTTATATTATGTGGATCATCAAGGATTTTTATTGGATTTAGAAATTATTTTTAAGACAGCCTTAGGAGTGATCAAATCAGAAGGAGCGAAATAGATGGATATTTCAATTATCATTGCTACACATAAAAAATATAAGATGCCTACCGATGATATCTATTTACCGGTTCATGTAGGTGCAGAAGGAAAAAAGCCAATCGGATATACTCCTGATAATACCGGAGACAATATTTCTATTAAAAATCCTGGATTTTGTGAATTAACAGGACTTTACTGGGCGTGGAAAAATCTTGATCATGACTATAAAGGTCTTGCGCACTATCGTAGACATTTTCGTGGAAAGAAAAAAAACAAGAATCCGTTTGATTGCGTATTAGGTAGAAAAGAATTAGAACGTTATCTTCGCAAAGATGATGTGATTGTGACAAAGAAAAGAAAATATTATATCGAGACAATCTACGCTCATTATGCTCATACAATGCATGTTGAACCATTAGATGCAACAAGAGAAATTATTGCTAAGATGCATCCAGATTATTTAGAATATTTTGATGCGCGTATGAAAGCTAGAAGTCAGCATGCGTTTAACATGTTTATCATGTCGAAAGAGAAGTTTGACGCTTACTGTGAATGGTTGTTCTCTATTCTTTTTGAGTTGGAAGACCAGTTTAAAGAGGTTGAATATGATACTTTCCATTCCAGATTTTATGGAAGAATCAGTGAACGTCTTTTAGATGTGTGGTTAGAAAAGAATGGTTATCGATACAAAGAAGTTCCATTTATTTATATGGAAAAAATCGATATGAAGAAAAAGGTACTTGGATTTATTAAGGCCAAAGTATTTCATAAAAAATATGATGGAAGTTTTTAAGTTTTAGGGGAATAAAATGCTTGCTGTAAATGATATGATCAAAAGTGCGGGTCCGTTAAATATGAAAGAGTTATCCGAACAGGATATCAAGGATGTTCAGGAAACGATTTTATTGATGATGGAATATCTGGATTTGTGCTTTTCAAAGTATAATATAAAATATTATCTTGGCGGTGGAAGTGCGCTTGGTGCACAGCGTCATAAAGGATTCATTCCATGGGATGAAG
>JAZUED010000056.1:0-7994 GCA_045640005.1 Candidatus Fimousia sp. | reverse complement strand
CCTTGGCATCTCAATCATTTCAGAACGAGCAGCTAAAAATTTTCTCGAAGAAAAAAGATTAATTGGTTTTTCTCTTCCAAATGATGAATTTGCCCGTAATCTTTATGTCATTTATCGCAATCAGTATGTACAGAAATCAAGTGTAAAAAATCTGACGGATTTTATTATTAATAAAGAGTATTAGTGCGTGTACTTCGTGTACTTCGCATACTTCATAACAAAAAAAGGTGCTGCTGCAATCATGCAACAGCACCTTTTATCATTTACATTTTGATCAAATATATTCTACTGAACAGGAACTAATTTTTCCTTGCCACCCATATATGGTCTTAATGCAACTGGTACATTTACAGATCCATCTTTGTTTAAATTGTTTTCTAAGAAAGCAATTAACATACGTGGTGGAGCTACTACTGTGTTGTTTAATGTATGAGCGAAATATTTGCCCTTTTCACCAGTAACACGGATTTTTAATCTTCTTGCCTGGGCATCACCTAAGTTAGAGCAGGAACCTACTTCAAAGTATTTCTGCTGTCTTGGAGACCAAGCTTCAACGTCGATGGATTTTACCTTAAGGTCTGCTAAGTCACCGGAGCAGCATTCTAAAGTACGTACTGGAATATCTAAGGAGCGGAATAAATCAACTGTGTTCTGCCATAATTTATCGAACCACATTGGAGATTCTTCTGGCTTACAAACAACAATCATTTCCTGTTTTTCGAACTGGTGGATACGATATACACCACGTTCTTCAATACCATGAGCACCTTTTTCCTTACGGAAACATGGGCTGTAGGATGTTAATGTATATGGTAATTTTTCTTCTTTGTTTAATGTATCGATGAATTTACCGATCATGGAATGTTCGGATGTACCGATTAAGTATAAATCTTCACCTTCGATTTTGTACATCATAGCATCCATTTCATCAAAGGACATAACGCCTGTTACAACGTTAGAACGAATCATAAATGGTGGGATGCAGTATGTAAATCCGCGGTCGATCATGAAGTCTCTTGCATAAGAGATTACTGCAGAATGTAATCTTGCGATATCGCCCATAAGGTAGTAGAAACCATTACCTGCAACCTTACCTGCTGCTTCAAGATCAATACCATCAAATCTCTTCATGATGTCTGTGTGATATGGTACTTCGAATTCAGGAACCACTGGTTCACCGTATTTCTGTACTTCCACGTTTTCAGAATCATCTTTACCAATTGGTACACTTGGATCAATGATGTTTGGAATTGTCATCATGATCTGTGTTACTTTTTCTTCTAATTCACTCTGTAATTTAGAAAGTTCTTCTAAGCGTGCAGCATTCGCAGTAACCTGTGCTTTTACAGCTTCAGCTTCTTCTCTCTTGCCCTGTTTCATGAGCATACCAATCTGTTTAGAGAGTGTCTTACGGCTTGCACGAATATCATCTGCTTCCTGCTGAGTTGCTCTTCTCTGAACGTCTAATTCGATTACTTCATCAACTAATGGAAGCTTTCTATCCTGAAATTTATTGCGAATGTTCTGTTTCACGATTTCAGGGTTTTCTCTTAAAAACTTAATATCGATCATCGATCTTATCCTCCTATATAAAAGAACCTTTGGTTCTTACTCTTTCTACACAAATTTCACTGAAAATATCTTCAAAAATACAGTCTATTAATGGTATCATGTATCACAATTTCATGTCAAGAATCTCGTATAGAATCGTAAAGAAATAGCCCCTAAATCACTTAAATTACTTCAATCAGCATCTTCATCTCGCCACCACAAACCATTCCTTCATTCGCAGCAACATCATGAGTCAGATTTTCTTCTTCAAATTTATATCCGCCGGTTTTAATCAACTTTTTCGCTTCTTCAATCATACGCCCTTCCCCAAGGCCGCCACCGATGGTTCCACCGATGCTTCCATCCTCATAAACAATCATCTTAGAACCAGCTTTTCGTGGACAGGAGCCAAATGTTTCGATCAATGTTACGACTGCTCGTTTCATATGCTTCTTATTCTCTGGTGGACAGGCGATTTCTTCTACCGTTCTGATATCAACATCACTTGCTATGGAAATATTTGCCGCTGCGGTCTGATATTTTACCTGGATGAGTTCTGCTAAAATCGCGATTGCCACTTCTTCCGGAGTTTTTGCTCCAATATTAAGTCCAATCGGAGTATAAATGGAATTAAGCCATGCACGCTCAATACCTTCTGATTCCAAAAGATCCATCTGCTTTGCCACTCTTCCTCGCGCTCCAATGAGACCAACATAGCGAGTATGTTCTTCTTTGTAGATTGCTCGCAGGCAATTTGCATCATGAAAATGCCCTCTTGTGATGATTGCAATATAATCGATGCTGCTCACACCAAGTTTCGGAAAAGCATTCGAGAAAGAATCACATACTACCTCTTTTGCAAATGGAAAACGTTCTTTGTTGGCAAACTGTTCACGGTCATCGATTACAACAACTGAAAATCCTGCCATAGAAGCAAACTTACCAAGAGATAAGGATACGTGTCCACCTCCACAGATGATGAGTCGTGGTTCTTTGCCAAATGGTTCTGCCACCATCTTCACGCCATCTACTTCTTCTACCACTGGCACACCTTTTTCAAATGCCTTTTCCACAATTTCTGGCACATCTTCAAAAAAAGCACCATTATTATAAACATCTTTGTGGATATCTTCACCTAAAGTTGTTACCATGGCAACTTTATCATATTTTCCGATTTGATCTAGTAATTCAACGTATTTTTCATTCATACTCTCACCTGCTTTTTTTCTTTTATATTTATTCTTTCATTTATTTCTATATTAATGATTATATATTAATTTTTCCACCTGTTTTGCAATTTCATATCTTTTTTCAAATGCTTTGATTGCTTCAAGTGTCTTACATTTTTTTCTGCTTTGTTCAAATCTTTGCTCTAAATCAACTCTTATGGAACCATTTACACGCTTATCTGCATAATAAAGAATCATCTTTTCACTAATATGTTCAAGCTCAGCAGGGTTTTCCATGCCAAAATCGTGATGAACCTCTACTAATTCTGCAAGATCTTCATAACCTTTTACGCGTAAATATTTTGCACCTGCTTCCTGATGATTATGTTCCAGTCTTGCAATATCATGGACAAGTGCTGCATCCATAATCTTTTGTTTATCCAAAAGGATGCCTCTTTCTGCTAACATATCCACAATTTCACCGGCTAATTTCGCTACTTCCACCATATGCATTTTGATATGTGCCGGTACTTCCCAATAATCATACATATCGAGAAATTCTTCTCTGTCTTCGAGCTGGAGAGTAGTAACAGATCCATATGGCACCATCCAGGTTAGCATCTGATTTTTATCTAGATATCCCATCTTACAGAGAAGTCCTTTAATGCATCCGGAGTGTGTCACAATTGCTATATCATCTTCAACATGGCGAATCAGTTCATTCAGACATGCTTCACATCGATTTGCTACATCCTCATAAGATTCTCCACCTGGAATTCTCGTTTCAAAGGGATGGATTCCTCTTTCTTCATACACTTCTGGCCACATTTCTTTAATCTGCCCAAAAGATAGATTTTCCCAGTCACCTACAGAAATTTCAATAAAATCCGGAAGCACCGTTTCTCTTTCTTCCATAAAATAATAATTTGCCGTCTGTCTTGCTCTTTTTAATGGACTGGTAAAAATCTCATACTTTCCTTTTGGAAGTTCTCTCTGTCTCTGCTTTAATTCTTCATAAGCATTCCATTCTAGTGGAAGATCTGTCTGGCCTACGCATCGATGATTATAATTCACTTTTCCATGTCGAATCAAATAAATGTTTCTCATATCTATTATTATATATTAATATTAATTATCTGTATCCTTATTCTTTATTTTTAAGTAACCAATCTTATACATGGGAAAGAGCAGCCTTTGTGCCGCTCTTTTTCCCCCACAAGTATATTTATAAAAGGAAGATTTATTCCTTAATCGTTTACAATAACTGCACCCTGATCAGCAGATGCTGCAAGTTTTGCATAAGTCTTTAAGTAACCATTTGGAATTTCAAATTTAGGTCTCTTCCACTCAGCTTTTCTTCTTGCAATTTCAATCTCATCTACTAATAAAGTAAGTTTGCCGTTATCAACATCGATTTCGATCATATCTCCATCTTCAACAATCGCGATTGTACCGCCTTCAGCTGCTTCTGGTGAGATATGTCCGATAAAGCATCCATTGTTTGTTCCAGAGAAACGTCCATCTGTAACAACAGCTGTGGAACTTCCTAAGCCCTGACCGTATAAATATTTCATGGATCTGAACATCTCTCTCATACCAGGGCCACCTTTTGGTCCTTCGTAACGAATAACAATTACATCACCTGGATTGATCTTTCCATCTAAAATTGCCTGGTTTGCAATTTCTTCCTGGTCAAATACTTTTGCAGGTCCTGTAAAATGACGAAGTTCTTTTGCATAAGCACCTGGTTTTGTAACTGCAGAAAGCTCTGCTAAGTTACCTTTTACTACTGCGATACCACCATTGGTGTCGTAAGCATTTTCAATTGGGCGAATCAAATCAGAATTCGCTGTGATTGGTCTTCCCATTGCTTCGATATTTTCTCCAACGGTCATTCCTGTACAGGTCATAGCGCTTCGATCAATCAAATCACCTAAACTCTTCATTGTTTCAGGAACACCACCTGCACGATAGAATTCTTCCATATCGTATTTTGAGGATGGGTTAACTTTAACTAAAATAGGTGTATCCTTATAGGAATCCATGAATAAGTCAAGAACACGGATATCAATACCTGCTTCTTTTGCAATAGCACTAAGATGTAATGCTGCATTGGTACTTCCTGTTGTTGTCTGTACAACGCGAACTGCATTCTTGATTGCTCTTTCATCAATAATATCTCTTGTAGTAATGCCTTCTCTTACTAATTCACAGATCTGAATACCTGCATTGTAAGCTGCTCTTCTTCTCTCTGCATAAACTGCTGGAATTAAAGCAGTACCTGGCATACTCATACCAAGTGCTTCCGCTACACAGCCCATTGTATTTGCTGTTCCATAAAATGCACAGGATCCACATCCAGGACAACTTACATTTTCAAGATTTAATAAGGTTTCTTTATCAATTTTCCCCTTGTTGTACATACCAAGAGCTTCGTCATTGGATGTACCATCGGATTTTCTTCCGTCAAATTCTGCACCGCCAAGCATTGGACCACCAACAACCATAATTGCTGGAATGTTCATTCTTGCTGCTGCCATTAACATACCTGGAACAACCTTATCACAGGATGCTAATAAGATCAGTCCATCTAATTGATGTGCCTGTGTTTCAAGCTCAATGGAGTTACAGATGATTTCACGGGAAGGAAGAATATATTTCATACCTACGTGACCATTTGCAATACCATCACAACAGGAAATAACTCCAAATTCTGCTGCAGTACCACCAGCACGATAAATGCCTTTTTTAACGAAGTCTGCCAGTTCTTTTAAATTATAATGTCCAGGAACTAAAGTACTCCAGGAGTTTGCTATACCAATTACCGGTCTTCTTGTAAGCTCGTCCTGAGAATATCCCATGGATTTAAAGAGGGCACGACACTGGCCGCCTGCCTCGCTCATTAACATTTTTTCACTTCTTAACATATTAAAATTCTCCAAATAAAAGGTTCTTAGCTAAGTCCTAATGCTTTGGAAACTGCCATAAAGTCTCTGTCTCTCTTAGCTAATGCTTCTACGTCTTTGCCATCGCTGTAGTCATAAAAACCACTGCCTGTAGATACACCTTTTTTACCTTCTTCATGTAATGCTTTTAAGATTTCTGGAACGCCACCATCATTACAAAGCTCATCAAACATATAGCTTCCAACTGCATTAAAGATATGAATTCCACCAAAGTCAACAGTTTCAAATGGCCCGATACAGGAGTAACGAAGTCCTAAACCATATTTCATTGCGTTATCCACATCTTCTACAGATGCATAACCCTGCTGTACACAGTTACAAGCTTCACGAAGACATGCATACTGTAAACGGTTTAAGATAAATCCTGCTGGATCTTTATATACTTTGATTGGTTTCTGATTTAAGGAAAGTGCTACGTCATAAACGATATCGATTACTTCAGAAGAACTTTCATTACCAGCAATTACTTCTACTAATGGAATTAAGTGAGGTGGATTTACCCAGTGCATACCACAAAATCTTGCTGGATCTTTTACTGCTTCTGCAATTTTAGTAATGGACATACCGGATGTATTAGAACAAAGAATTGCATCTTCTTTTGCCGCTTCGGATACTTCTTTATAAAATTTATGTTTGATTTCCATATTTTCTGCAATTGCTTCTAAAAGGAAATCCATAGTTGCAAAATATTCTTTGGATGTTGTTAATGTGATTCGATCTAAAATCGCTTTGGATTCTTCTGCAGTAATTTCTCCTGCATCTACCATTGCTTTCTGATTTACTTCGATTACTTTTTTTGCTTTTGGAAGTGCTTCTTCGAAAATATCATATAAAACTACTTCATAGCCATATCTTGCGAAAATCTGAGCAAATGATAATCCCATAGTTCCAGCACCAGCACAAAGAACCTGTTTGATTTCTGACTGTTTATACATTTTAAAATACCTTCTTTCAAAATCTTGTTTATCAACAGTAAATTCTTAGGAATTTCTATATAGTTTAAAAAACGGTGTGCCTATAAGGCACACCGTAAATAATTAATTTAAATGTCGCTATCTGCGATGAGTCTTATTTGCTGTAATACTTTTTAGCTGTTTCGCCGTATTTTTTGGACTCATAGATGTTGTACATTTCTCTCTGGACAGGATATACGTAACGTTTCATATCTTTATCCTGTGGGTAGAGATATCTAGCTGCTGGTCTTAAGATACATGTCTTAATTTCAGGTGTAAGTTCAGCAACTAATCTTTCGAACTGAGTAGCTGTAAGTTCAGGATCTGCAGATGTATTAGCCCAGTTTTCATAATGATCAGGGATAGCAACTTTAGCATTTAATGCCTGAGCTACACGAGCGCCATCGTATGGAGACATCTTGTCTGTTGCACCAGGAGCGTTAACGCCAAGGTCAAACATAACAACATCGATATCATATTTTTCACCGATTGCTCTGTATCCATCGTGATACCATGTATCACCACAGAATAAGATGTTACCACCAGATGTCTTGAATAAGAAGCTTACGCACATTTTTTCGTAAGGCTGTACTTCGTCAGATGCACCTGTACGGATAACTGTTTCATCATAGCACATTAAGAATTCGATTTCTGCGCCTGGGATAGACATAGATTCGCCAACGTTAGCTACGATTAATCTGTCTTCAGGAACCTGGAATCCTCTTAATTTATCACATGTATCTGGAGGTCCGATAAATGGACATTCAGATGTCTTAAGAAGAGCTTTAACTGTGTACTGGTCACAGTGATCCTGATGTCTATGTGTCATGAAAGATCCATCTAATCTACCAAATTTCCATGGGTTGATTAACTGTGGATTTAATCTTAACCAGTTAATAGAATCTGCTCCGGATGTTTTACATACGCCACAGTAATGTTTTTCTGTGTACATGGATGGTCCGGAATATACGTCGATAAATGCGATAGCACCTTCATCTGTCTTTAAGATCCAGGATGGACCGCCAAGCCACCAGAGACAAACCTGTCCTTTTGGTACTTCAAATTCATCAATTTCTTTGTTCATCATTGTTCCCCAGAGACAAGCTACGTCTTCAAGCCATGTCTGATATGTAATATCCTGATCAAGACTGAGCCAATCACCAGATACAATTCCTCTTCCGTCGTCTTTTACTACGCTCATTGTAATTTCCTCCTTGTATTTTTCTCACGTTATACATTCTTTATAGGATGTCTGTTGTCAGACATCTGATGATATAATCATATCACTTATGTACAAATAAGTCAACGAATTCACACTTTTTATTGTCATTTTAAACATAAAATCATTTCATTCA
>JAZUED010000055.1:0-8146 GCA_045640005.1 Candidatus Fimousia sp. | reverse complement strand
GATCAAAAGGAAGACTGTTCCTTTATCTTTCCATCTTATGTCAGGGAGAAAGATCTTGTGGCAGCATTTTCTTCTGCAGGAAGCTCACCTCTTTTGACACAGATTTTAAAAGAAGAAGAAAAGAAAGTACTCACCCCATATCTAGGAGCATTAAATGAGGCCTTAGGAGGCATCCGAGAAGAAGTAAAAAAAGCATTTGACACAGAAAAAGAACGAAAAGCTGTGTACCGGATGATTTATGAACGAGCGATAAAAGAAGAAATCATACCAAGTAAACAGAAGATGAAGGAGTGGATTTCATGCATTACATTGTAGGAACCAGGGGATCAAAGCTTGCACTGGCTCAGACCGGACAGGTTGTAAAGCGATTAAAGGAAGCATACTCAGAAGATTCCTTTGAAATAAAAGTGATTAAGACGACAGGCGATAAAATTACAGATCGCCCCTTAGATAAAATTGGAACAAAAGGGATATTTGTAGATGCCATTGAAGAGCAGCTTATGAATGGAGAAATTCATCTGGCAGTGCATTCCATGAAGGATATGCCCAATACACCAATGGAGGGACTTATGTTTTCCAAAGGATGGAAAAGAGAAGATCCAAGAGATGTACTCTTGCTTCGTAGTGTAAAGAGTCTTGAAGAACTTCCAATTGGAGCAACCATCGCAACAGGAAGCAAAAGAAGAGCCTATCTAATGAAACAGATGCGACCAGATGTGAAGATTGCTCCGATCAGGGGGAATATCGATACAAGAATTCGAAAGATGAAAGAAGGATTCTCAGATGGGATTGCGATTGATGGAATCATCATCGCGGCAGCAGGACTTAAGAGAATCGGAAGAGAAGATGAAATCACTCAGTATTTTGATCCGAAAGAATTCATACCGGCACCTGCACAAGGGAGCCTTGCTTTAGAATTAAAGGCGGATAACAAAGAATTACTTGATAAATTAGATGCCCTGTCCAATGAAAATGCAGATGAAATCATGACATTAGAACGAGGATTTTTAAAAGCCATCGGAGGAAACTGTAAAGAGCCGATCGGAGCATTTGCCGCAAAAGTTGGAGAAGAATACGTGCTGCGTGCACTTTACGGCGATTCAGAAGGAAAAAATGTAGCGACAGTATGTGTTTCATCCAAACTAGGTGGTACAGAATTGGTGGAAGAAGCAGTAGAAAAAATTGTTGAAGCACGTGGAATGATCATGGATGAAAAAAGCTGTGATTGATAAGAAAACAGTAAGGAATAAATAATGGGAAAAGTATATTTAGTTGGAGCGGGTCCGGGAGATCCAGGACTCTTAACCTTAAATGGATATGAAACAATAAAAAATGCAGACTGCCTGATTTATGACCGCTTAGTTGGGGATGAAATCATCCACATAGCAAAACCAGAGTGTGAACTGATTTATGTGGGCAAGGAAAATCATCGTCATACTTTGCCACAGGAGAAAATTAATGAATTGCTATATAATAAGGCCCTTGAATATGAGCATGTCGTTCGCTTAAAAGGCGGAGATCCTTATGTGTTCGGACGTGGTGGGGAAGAGGCTCTTTATCTGCTTGGAAAAGGAATTCCTGTGGATGTTGTGCCAGGCATTAGTTCTTCCATAGCAGCTCTTTCTTATGCGGGTATTCCGATTACACATCGTGGTATCTCCACGAATTTTCATGTATTTACCGCCCATGGACGCAAAGATGAGATGATTGAAATCGATTATTCTGCATTGTTAGATGAATCTTGTACAGCTGTATTTTTAATGGGGCTTAGTCATGTTGGTAAAATTTCAAAACGCTTTTTAGAAGCTGGAAGAAAGGCTCAAACCCCAGTCGCAGTCATTTCCAATGGAACACTTCCAAATCAGAAAACCTGCGTGGGCAATTTGCTAACCATTGAAGAAAAAGTAAAGGAAGCAGGGCTTACTTCTCCGGCAATTATCGTTGTTGGAAACACGGTAAATCTTGCTGAAAATCTTGCATTCTTTGAAAATCGACCACTTTTTGGAAAAAGATATTTTGTTCCATATATCGAAGGCTTTGATTTTACCTTTGCAAATGGATTGACCGTGATTAGAGACAGTCGATTAGCAACTATGATTAAAAAACAGGGAGGAGATGTCATTCCGTACAAAGTTGGGAAAATCAGACCTCTTCCCATCGATTTTTCATTCTTAAAAGAAATGAGAGAAGATGATTATCTCGTGTTTACAAGCCAGAATGGAGTGGCTGCATGCATGAGCGAATTAAAGAGACAAGGACTTAGTATCCGAAACTTAAAAGGAAAAATCGCAGTCGTTGGGAAAAAGACAGCAAAAGCAATCGAAAGTTTTGGCTTATCCATCGATGTGATGCCGGAAAAACAGCTGGGTGCTTGTCTTGGCAAAGAATTAGCAGGTAGGATTGAAAATCCATCAACAAAAGTGATCTGGCTTGCAGCAAAAAAATATTCGAAAGGTCTTGAAGAAGAATTAGCAGGCCGATGCGATCTTATCATCCTTCCGGCTTATGAAAATCAAGAAGTGGACGAAGCATTTGACCAGCTAGAAGTAGATGGAGTTATCTATACCAGTGCTTCGAATGCAAGAAGATGTATAAAGCACGCTCAGGGGAAATTAGAGGGTGTGCCAGTGTATTCCATCGGTGCCGTTTGCAGCAGAGAAATCAAAAGGTTTGGATGCATGAATTTTGAAGAAGCTAAAGAACCATCCTATGAAGCAATCGTGGAACTTTTGGCAAAATAGAGTACATCAATCATTGGGAATATAAAATACAGGTGAACAGATGAAAAAGATGAACACACCATTTTTTCTGGACTTAAGTGAGGAAAATAGAAAAAAATTATTAGAACGAGGGATGGTCGAAACCATTAAGAAGAACAAGGTAATCTTTCAGGAACTCGATGAAGTGGAGTATGTATATATTGTGCTTGACGGATTCGTATCAATCTATCGAAATAGCCGATATAGCGAAGTGAAAATCATGTTTATTTTGTCCGATTACGAGATGATCAATGATGTGGTTCTCGAACGCAATAAGACTTCGGTACAGGCAAAAACGATGAGTGATACAAAAATATTAAAAATTACAATCCAGGATTTCGAAGCTCTCATTGATGAAGATGTGGAGATTGCAAAAGCACTGTATCGATCTCTGGCGTATAAAACAAGACGATTGTATCATCAGGTGGGAAATGCAAATGGATCCTATCCTCTTGCTAAGCATCTGGCGGCTAAAATCTGGAAGCTTGCAAGAGATTATGGAGAGGATACACCTGAGGGCAGAAAAATTAAGTTTGGAGTAACGGTTACCTTTCTTTCGAATATGCTTGGGGCGAAAAGAGAGTCAACTTCACGAGCATTATCCTCTATGAAAAAAGATGGATTTGTTGTTTATGAAGGATCGGTTCTAATTGTGTCGGATATGAAACGATTAAGGCAGTACTTTGAAAGGAAATAATGGCTTTTCAAAGTATTATTCGTTCCAGATTGTTGCCCATGTATTTTTGATGTCGTCAAAGTTTGTTTTACGAAGCATATAAAAAGCTAAAGCAAGCAGTGTGATTCCGAATGCCGCGTTTGAAATAAGATCAGCTGCGGTAATTGAATCCTGAAGCATAGCACCGGTAACATTTGTTGGAAGCATCATGTTGACGATGTCATGTAAAACGTGGAAAATCATAGGCAGTGCGATGGAGCCGGTTCTTAGATAGATTGCTGCCCAGAAAATGCCAGCAACAAGGGAAAAAACGACCTGCATGATAGTGACACTAAGCATTGCCCCTTCTCCTAAGTTCGTAAAATGAACGCATCCAAATATAAGAGAAGTCAGGATGACAGAATAGATAATTCTTTTATCATCCGGATTGTTTTTCATCATAATAGAAATAGGAACAGCTCTAAATACCGTTTCTTCAAGAACACCTGCAAAAAGACCAAAGCAGATGGTGGTAATGGTTGGTGCAACTAACTTGTCAAGTCCACCAAGCATAAAAATGGCCCAAAAGAGCACGCAAAGGATATCAATGACTGCTGCAATCAATACAGCAATGAAAACATCCTTTTTATATGCTTTCGTAGAAAAAAAAACTCCTTTGAACTTCTCTCTTCGTAAGTGGCGTTTGTAAATAAGTAAAAAAATCAATGCCATAGCGGCAGTGCTAAAAGTAGTAATGGCCTGTAATTCCACGCCTAAAATGGCTTCTGGAATCATGGTAATCAATGCTGCAAATGTTGGAATTAAAATATAGAGCAGTGGGATGGAAATGATCGCTCCCAGATATGGACGATCAACCAGTAATCTTTTTTTGTTCATGTGTTTACCCCTTTTTTAAAATTAAATTGAGCCAGCGTTCATCACCACGGCCGGCACGCACATCTCCGGTAATCCAGGTTTCAATGATGGATAGTTTGTTTTCGGAAAGGTCTTCCAGTGGTTTTATATATTCTCGGAAAGAGTTTTCTGTAAAATTCGTAAAATACCTTCCGTTTCGTTCTCCTTCAAATTCGCCATATTTAAAAGAGGTATAGAGAATTCCGCCAGGTTTTAAGGCATCCTTTATCTTATAAAGCACAGGCAGTAGCTCATCCTTGTTCAAATGAAGGATGGAAGAGCATGCCCAGATGCCATCATAACGTTGAATTTCGTTAAGCTCCTGAAAAAGCATATGCTTTACAGCAATTCCGGTATATTCGGATGCTTTTTTGCAAAGAGCGGCAGAACCGTCGATGGCCTCTACCTGATACCCTTGTTCTAAAAAGTATTTGGTATCTCGACCCGAGCCACAACCAAAATCTAATATACAAGCATCGTCCCCAAGATAGGAGAGAAAATGCTCTTGCGTGGTGGTAAAGTCGACACCAATGGTATTTTCGATAAAGCTTTCTGCGTTTGTGTCATAATAATCTAAGGTTTTGTTATTCATGAGATCACCTTCTTGTTTGGATAAAAATCTATTATTATAATAGCATAACAATGCCTGTTTGTGCTATACTAGGCAGACAAGGCAAAAATGAATCATCAAAAATTTTAAATAAAGGAGCAAATGAATATGAAAATTGCAGTAACTTATGACAATGGTCAGATTTTCCAGCATTTTGGAAGAACAGAAGAATTTAAAGTATATGAAATCGTAGACAGCAAAATTGCATCCGCTGAAGTGATCAGCAGTGAAGGTCAGGGACATGGTGCATTAGCAAGTCTTCTTGCAGAAAAAGAAATCGCAGTATTAATCTGTGGTGGTATTGGAGAAGGCGCTCAGAATGCACTTGCAGAAGCAGGAATCTTATTATTCTCTGGTGCTCAGGGTGATGCTGATGCAGCAGTAGAAGCATTTCTTAAAGGCGAATTAGTGAATGCTGGTGCAAACTGTGACCACCATCACCATGACGAAGAAGAAGGCTGTGGCGGCGACTGTGGAAGCGGTTGTGGCAGTGGCTGTGGTGGATGTCATGGCGGTCAGATGGAACCAATCATGGAAGGGGAAAATGTTCTTAAGACAATGAGAGTACATTACAAAGGAACATTTAACGATGGAAGCGTATTTGATTCTTCTTATGATCGTGGTGAACCATTAGAATTCATCTGTGGTATTGGTCAGATGATCGAAGGATTTGACCGTGCAGTAGCAAATATGAAGGTTGGAGAAGAAGTAGATATCCATCTTATGCCAGAAGAAGCATATGGACCATCCAATCCAGACGCAATCGCTACACTTCAGATTGCTCAGTTACCTGGTTCTGAAGATTTAGAAGTAGGAATGAGAGTGTTCTTAACAAATCCTATGGGTCAGCAGTTCCCTGTAACTGTTACAGCAAAGGATGAAACAACAATTACATTAGATGCGAACCATGAAATGGCTGGAAAAGAATTAAACTTCCACATTGAAGTAGTAGAAATCTTTGGATAATGAAAATAAAGAGTGTATATGGCGAGAATTCGTTTCCGCAGTATACACTTTTTCTTTTTTTATTCGATATTCTTTTAAAAGTATAACGAATGGGATATAATAATATATGAAGAATTAGTCAACCGTGAACGATGATGCAAAAGCACAATGTGAGAAAGGAACAAAACTATGGAAATAATCAAAGAATTACCAGAGGTATTTGAAGAATTTGCAGAAGCGAGAAAGAACTCCTTCTTAACAATGAAACAATTAAAGGATCAGGGAAAACCTGTTGTTGGTGCATATTGTACGTATTTTCCTCGTGAAATTGCGATGGCAGCAGGTGCAGTAACCGTAGGGCTTTGTTCTGTATCTCCAGAAACAATTCCGGATGCAGAAAAAGATCTTCCTAAGAACCTTTGCCCACTGATCAAATCCAGCTATGGTTTTGCAAAGACAGACAAATGTCCTTATTTCTATTTTTCTGATGTAGTTGTGGGTGAAACAACCTGCGACGGCAAAAAGAAAATGTATGAATATATGTCTGAATTTAAAGATGTTGTCTGCATGCAGCTTCCACAGAATCAGAATGAGGATTCTCTTGCACTTTGGAAAAAAGAAGTGATCAAATTAAAAGAACATTTAGAAGAAAAATTCGAAGTAGAAATTACGGATGAAAAGCTTCGTGAAGCGGCAAAGCTTAATAATCAGGTAAATGCTTCCTTAAAAAATCTCTATGCTCTCATGAAGAATGATCCGGCTCCGATCAAAGGACTTGATATGTTCCATGTATTATACGGCAGTGGATTCAGATTTGACCGTAAAGCAATCATTGATGAAGTAGATGCTTTAGTAGAAAAAATCAAAAAAGAATATGCAGATGGAAAAATGGAAGAAAAGAAACCACGTATTCTTCTTACTGGTTGTCCAGTCGGTGGTGCAACTGAAAAAGTAATCAAAGCCATTGAAGATAATGGCGCAATTATGGTCGTTATGGAAAACTGTACAGGTGCTAAGCAGATGGAACATATGGTAGATATAGAATCTGATGATATGGTTGAAGCAATTGCACAAAGATACTTAAATATCGGCTGTTCTGTGATGTCTCCAAATCCAAATCGTTATAAGCTTCTTGGCGAATTGATCGATGAATATAAAGTGGATGGTGTGATCGAGATGACATTAACTGCCTGTCATACTTACAATGTTGAATCCTTCGGTATCCGCAAATTTGTGAATGAGAAAAAAGGCATTCCATATATGGCAGTTGAAACAGATTATTCCCAGTCTGACGTTGGTCAGTTAAATACACGTGTTGGAGCATTTATTGAGATGCTGTAGGTTGTTGGTTAATTGAATATTCTTTGATCCAGGTACGCGGTTTGTCTATTGTAGATGAGTGTGCCTGGATTTTTTTTATATAAAGGAATTTGCAATGCCATTGTCTGATATATGAAATTTTTAATTATCAGATAATTCGGAATATTTATAAAAGTAATACAAAAATAAAATGAAAATAATTAAAAAATCTAAAAATAAGTGTTGACAAATAGTAGTAGTGTGATTATAATAAAGACATAAATAACAAATACTTAATAAGAAATAAAAAACAAGGAGGACGGACCACCAGCTTAATTAATCCAACATCCAAAACTATAAAATCCAGGAGGTACAATCCAATGAAATAACAACCCTTCCAGTATTATTACAAAAAGCAAAAACATAATATCTGGACAAGACCAAATCAATAGAAAGCGAGGTTATACAGTGAGACTTTTAGAAATTCATTAATAGACCATCTAATTAATTCAAATAATTAGATGGTCTTCTTTATGTTCTAAAATACATATCAAAAAAGAGCCACCCACCCTTTTTGGTAAGCAGCCCTCCTTTATTCGTTATCTTATTTTATTTATTTCTTTTCTCTATTTTTTTATCTTACATAAAACTTATTCTAAAGTTAAGTCGCCTTCTTTGATCCAGCCCATCTTTCTTTCGATTTCACAAAATACTGTACTTAAAATTGCTGGGAGTACGAAGCAGATTAAGATTAAGCCGATCCAGTCAAATGCTGTGATGGCAGCTTTTGTACCATTGGCGATATCTGCTACCCAACCTGTGTAAACACCAATCTGACCAACAAATCCACATGTACCCATACCGGAAGATACGGCAGCACCGTCCATTGTCATCTTGAAGATGCAAGTTGCGATTGGTCCTGTGATTGCAGCAGCAAGTGTAGGTGGAATCCAGATTTTTGGA